>NZ_VPDB01000067.1:0-16117 GCF_013417925.1 Acinetobacter sp. YH12218 | reverse complement strand
TTTGACTATATGATTTCAACACGTTTATATGTCGAACAGCACGGTAAGCCTTTAGCGTTTTACAGCGACAAACATTCAGTCTTTAGAGTGAATCAAAGCAGCAAGAAAGACACCAAGATTACCCAGTTTGGACGTGTACTCAGCACCCTGAATATCGATATCATCTTCGCCAATTCACCGCAGGCCAAAGGCCGTGTAGAACGGGCCAACAGAACCCTTCAGGACCGTCTGATCAAGGAGATGCGCCTGAAAGGCATCTGTTCGATTGAGCAAGCGAATGCCTGGCTACCCTGCTTCATTGAGCAGTTCAATCAGAAGTTTGCAAAGATGGCTTTTAATCCTAAGAATCTACATCGGCCTATCAATGAAATAGCCGAAGAGTTAGATGATATTTTTATTTGGCGTGAACCCCGCAGAGTCACGAATAGCCTGACGATTACTTATGATAAATGCGTATATATCTTGGAAAACACCGAAGAAAATCAGAGGTTGATCGGTAAGTATCTTGAGTTCCTGGAATACCCGGATGGTACTATAGCCATCATGCATAATAGCCGAAAGATCAATTACAGCCTCTTCGATAAATTAAGTCAGCTGAATCAGCGAGAGATTGTTGAGAATAAACGGTTGAGTGCTGTTCTGAATCATATCCAACAACAGCATGAAGAACTGGAACAGCAAAACAAACGTAATCGTTCTCAAAAGATGCCAAGCAGACGTGCACAGAAAACAGCGATTGAACAACGAAATCTAAATCCTGTGCTTGACTTGGAAATGTCCATATAGGACATTTCTACTTGGGAATAACATATTTTTTAAATATCCTTGTTTTTCATATAGTTAAATTTTTTCATCCCCCTGAAAAACAATAAAAAACCGACTTGGAAACAAGTCGGTTTCTTTTTAACCAGTTTTGATAGTTTTTGCCAACAAAAATTAGATAAATTTTGCAAAATTTACAATTTTGTATTAACATTTTTATATTAACGAAAAGCGATGCAACTATAAAAATTGAGTTTTCATGGGATGAGTATAAAGCTGAAACAAATCTCAAAAAACATGGTGTGGCTTTTGAAGATGCGACATTGGTTTTTTACGATGCTCATGCCTTATATAAACAGGATCGCTTTGAAAATGGTGAATATCGCTGGCAAGCGATAGGTATGGTACATGGGCAGGCTGTTTTATTGGTGGCCCACACAGTAGAAGACCATAATGGGATAGATCAGATCCGCATTATCTCAGCACGACAGGCAGAGAAAAAAGAGAGGAAACAGTATGAGCAAAACCGTTACTTACAAAATGGATTTGAATAATCCTCCTGTTTTGTCTGAAGAACAAAAGGCAAGACTTGAAGCACTTGATAAGCGACCAGAAAGTGAAATAGATTTTTCAGACATTCCTGAACTTGATGAAAGTTTCTGGAAAAATGCTGTACAGAATCCCTTTTACAAGCCGACTAAACAAGTAACTACGGTTCGTATTGATGCAGATGTCATGCAATGGCTAAAGGCCCAAGGTAAAGGCTATCAGACAAGAATGAATAAGATTCTGCGTGATGCCATGCTGAATGAAATGAAGAATCATCCATAAAAAATGGGAGTCTTAACTCCCATTTTTTAGCTTTTTAACTTCTAACATACAGTCTTTAAACCAAAACTGCTCGTATCTTTGAATAAGTACTTTTTTTAATCCCTAAATCATCGTTGATATTTTTATGATCAGTATTTTTGCTTTCATATTCCCAGCCATAATAACAATTGTCGGTTTTTTTATTTTGTTTAGTGGCTTGATGTACAACCAGAATAATTATTGGATTCTAGGCATTGGCGCTGCAATTTCATGCTATGGCATCTATGTAATTTATAATCAATTGAACAATCGCTATAAGCACCTTGAAGATCAAAAACTAAAGGTTGAAAAGTCTTTTGACTGGTATGTAACAACCAATCCTCAGTGCCATTTGGATTCAAAATTATCGTGTGCTCATTGTGGAAGCAAAGCCATTGTAAGTACGCCTGATCAAAGAAAACACCCTAAGCAGTTATTCTCCCCTTACAAAGCTCAAAAATATAATCGCCATTACTGCAAACATTGTGCATCTATCCTTTTTTACACTCCTATTCAGGCTGAGGTATAAGTATGACTATCCATTGTTATTTTGGTGACTACACCTCTCATAAAAATGAAAAGAAAATGCTGGATCAGTTTTTATCTCAGCTTGAGCCAGTCTACGGCGGTCAGGAAAAACGTTGGATATACGTTATCTATAACGCCATGTGGAATGGTCAAGAAGTTGACTTAGTATGTATCACGCAGAATTCGGTGATCGTCTCAGACTTTAAAAACTACTCTGGCTCATTGGTAGGTCAGGAAAACGGCGAATGGTTAATGCATACGCTGGAGGGAGAAACCATTCCAGTCAAAGGCGGTTCCCAGATCAATCCTTTTGTACAAGTTCGTAAAAACCGCTATGCAATTATGGATTGGCTAAAAACCAATAATCACTTGCAGAACGATAATATGAGCCACATGGCTGGTCTTATCATCTTCACAGAGCTATCGAAATTAAAAACCAATTTCTCGCATTCAGTGAATCTTTGGTTTCATGTTTCAGATACACCGCATATTGCAGAAACAATAGATTCAATTCGTTCTAATTCAATCAATATTGCTGAAAGTGAAGCAGAAGAAGTTGTAAAAGCATTAAACCTACAGCCTTATACTTGGACTCCTTCTGCCCCAACTGCCCCACGTTACAATCCATTTGATAGTAGTTCAAATGAAGAAGACAGCTCTAATGATTTAAGCAATAAGGTCCAGCGTAATACTGGAATAGCTTACAATCCTCAAACTGCACCATTAAGCAAAAAGAAGCACATATTTATGCCATTAGCTTGTGCTGTATTGGGATGTGCGCTTGTGGCTGGTATTGCAACTACTGGCTACACAGATATTCGTGACAAAGCAGTAGGGATACTTCTGGGCGAGGTTGATAATAGTCGAAATTCAATGATTAACTTTTTGTTTGGCACAAAATCACTGCATTTGATAAATACCAAACAAGATGCGTTAGCTTATGGAGACAATCCAGAGTCCATTACAGAATTCAATCCTAAAGAACCAATTTGGACGACCTTTCAGCTCCTAGATTTAAAGAAGAAAACGTTTTATGGATTTAAGATAGGTCAAACCACGTATCAGGAAGCAAAATCCCAGCAAATCGCAAGAAAAATTGATAACGATGTTATTGAAGGATACCCACATAAGACCTTAACCACCTTCTCCTTTTATGATGGCTCAAGGGATAGTCTTGGCATGGATAAAAAGCACAAGCAATTTCCACCCTTGCACATCTCTGGGCTACAAAATATTAGAATGTGGTTTGATGGGAAGGATAAATTAGTTGGGGTAACTGTGCTATTAAGCGATCGTGATCGTAATGCAATGGTGACTTACCTTAAGCGTTACAAAAGTCTAGGCTACACTGTAATAGATGGCTCAATTGCGAAAAATCTAGGTTCATCTTACGCAATATTGCATAAAGATGATGATTACGTTGCCCTAAAAGCTTTACGAAATATCCACATATCTATCACCCACACCAACAAAAAGACATTTGAACAGCATCGATCCAGTCTAGCAAGCAATTCAGGCATAACCTTAAATAGCGGCCATACCAAAAAACTTTAAACAAATTAAAAAAGCCTGAAATGAATTCAGGCTTTTTCTATTGAGACTTTGATCAATCAAAATTAATGTCTTGAAAGTCTGGTTAGCACTTTAAAAATTAATCTTAAAATTAGTGGTATGAGCATCAAAACAATAGTTTTATGGCAAATTGGCTGATTCCTCGATTAGAAAAGCTCGAAGTCATTTATCCCAATATCCATATAAAATTAATGACATGTAATGATTTAAAATTGTTAGAAAAAGAGAAAGTTGACATATTTATCAATAGCATCAGTGAGCATCATCTACTTCCCAACTTTTTGAATAAATATCTGTTATTTCCCGATAACATGGGTCCTATTTGTCATCGTGAAATAAATCCTCTTCATTCCGTAAATGATCTTTTAAACTATCCATTACTTCATACCCACTCAAATAAAAGTGCATGGCATACATGGTTTGATCAGTTTCAAATAAGCTTTTCCCCAAAATCCAATGACCGTTATTTTGATAGTCTGAATTTAATGATAGAAGCTGCCGTGTCTGGGTTAGGAATTGCCATAACACCTCAAATTTTAGTAGAAAAAGAAATGTTAAATGGAAAGATCATTGCCCCTTTTGGTTTTATCTATTGTGACTATAATTTTTATGCAATGGTCAGAAAAAATAACGAAAATCGTGATGTTATGAATATCATTGATTGGTTAATGGCCGAAGAAAAAAGTTAAACATTTAATCTTTGATTTGAAAAGTTCTATTCAATTGCTCATTTATAACGTCTATTTCACATTCTGTTCACGCTGTGCTGCCTAAGGTATAAACATACACTTCATACGGACACTGATGATGAGACTTGTAAAAACACTAATTGCTACAGCCTTATCCTTGCCGCTTCTGTTGTTAGCCGGATGTAAAAGTATTCCCAGTTATTCAGCCGATTATGCCCAATCCAGAAACGGTATTCAGGGGATAGCGCTGGATCAGACTAAAGCTCAGGATATCGGCCTCCGCTTTACCTCAGCCTTTAATACCTTGGGCACACCGGAATTTGTGGAAAGAGCCGGATCGCTGTATGCTAACCAGCTGTTTATTAACGATACCCTATCGCAATTTTCATCCCGTCAAAATCTGCTGGAGCACTTTCAAGGCATGAACAAACGGGTCAGCAAGGTCAGCGTCAAGCTGTTAAACACTTCTTATCATCAGGACTCTGCCTATGTGCACTGGCATATGGCCTATGATTTTAAAATGTTCGGCACGACCCGCAGTATGGACTCTTACGGTATCAGTGAAATCAAGATCAACGAAAACAACAAGATTATTTTCCAGCAGGATTTCTGGGACCCTGCGAACGGCCTGTACCGTTCCCTGCCTTATGTTGGAGGGGTCTACTCATGGCTACTGCCTTTCAAAAAATAGCGATCAGCACGGCGTTAGTGATGGAATGTAGCTTCAGTCCATGGGCACAGGCACAAAGCCTGAATCAATGCGGCAATGGTCCGCTGATGGTGGGTCAAAAACAGGTCGGTATGGCCAGTTATTTTGCCCAAAACTGTAGCCAATCCTGGGAAAAACAAAATATACAGATGGACTTTTCCTATACACAGAATATTCCGGAATGGGCATTTAAGCGTGCGGCCACACATTTACTGAAACGTAATGTTAAAGACGCAAAAATACATGCTCTATTCAACCCAATCACCGACTTGTATCGTCCGGTCAGATCAGGCGACCTATACCGTTTAAAATACAACCATGCTACACAGACCCTGAGCTTATCCTTGAACCAGCAAGGTTTAGGGCAGCTTAAACATCCTCTGGCACAACAATATTTTAATATATGGCTGGGTCCCCAGCCATTTAGTGCTAAATTAAAACAGCAATTATTAAATTAGTATCTGCCGCTATGTCGAAACATTTTATCCTGATGGTTGAAGACCATTATGAACTGGCCTCTACCCTATGCGAGTTTCTGGAAGAACATGGCTTTGTGGTCGATCATGCCCGCAATCTGAGTGCTGCTAGACAATTACTGAAACAGCAACGCTACCATATCTTGCTACTAGACATTAATTTGCCTGATGGTTCTGGTTATGAATTGTGCGAGTGGTTACGCAATGAAGAGGGGTTGGACTTACCTGTCTTGATGCTTACCGCTCGGGATACCTTGGATGACAAACTTAAAGGCTTCAATTCCGGCACGGATGATTATCTGGTCAAGCCCTTTGACTTTAACGAGCTAGTGGTTCGGGTCAAGGCCCTGATCAAACGTTCCCTGGGTGAAGTATCTAGCAGTCGTCTGCAAATTCATGACCTAATTTTGGACCCAGCAACACAACAGCTAACTCGAGCTGGGCAGAACATTGAATTGCCTCCGATTCAGTTTAAACTTTTGAAGCTACTAATGCGACATTCTCCTAAAGTACTGACCAAACAGGAAATTATGATGCAGCTTTGGGGTGACGAAGAGCCAGAAAGTGATGCTCTGCGCAGTCATATCTATAATTTACGCAAAATGGTCGATAAACCCTTTGAACAAAAGCTGATTCACACCATATCTGGGATTGGTTTAAAGATTGCTTTCGAAGATGAAGCCTAATTTAGGTACACAACAACAATCAGTCCAGTGGTCATTGCCAGGTCAACATTCTGATGGGTGACAATATAATATTGCCTGTCAAACAGCTCCACACGCCAACCTAGCTGTTTGCATAGCTTTTGCACCAATTGCAATCCAATGCCATGCCCTTTGATTTCCAGTTGTAGCTGCTGGCCAGACAGTTCCTGAACCTTAGAATTGTTAGGTAAAGGCATGCCGACCCCATTGTCAGCAATCAGCACTTTATTTTTTTCCAGAATCACATCAATTTCTGTGCCCTGTGAATAGTTCAGTGCATTGCGCAGAATATTACCAAACACCATTTTGGTCATGGATGGATAAAGTTTACGCGGCTGTTCATCGAGGTCTTTTTGCAGGTCAATCTGCATGCCTTTGTTATGACTGACACTCTCTAGATCCTGCACCAGATTGTCCAGACATTCTGAAAGCATGGTCGGTTCAGCAGTTAAAGTATTGGTGGTATTGCGGGCAATAGCCAGCAAGGTATCCACCAGCAGCTGCATGTCTTCAATGGTGTTATGCAGGCGGGTAAAGGACTTGTTGTCGCCATAGCGTGCCTGACACAGCTGCACATTGCCTTTTAAAATGGTCAGTGGCGTGCGCAGCTCATGGCTGACATCTCCGGTAAATTCACGCTCACGCTGAATAAATTCGCTTAATACCTGATGATATTTTTCCAGCGCCTGCTTGAGGTATTCAGCTTCCAGATTGGAGTCGGTGCGGATGTCCTGAAAAGGCGAAGCCTGATTTTTCTGATGTTCCCAGTCAATATGCTCCAGCGCATTAGCAAGACGGGTAATCGGGGAAAAATAGCGCCGGGCCCGACGGTTCCACCACCACAGCACGCTATACAGCACAAACAAGCTGACCATCAGCGGTGCCAGACCAAACAGCCACACCAGCTTGTTGACGTTGCTTTCGCCAAAGACCAGCAGCACATGCTGTCCGTCTTTTTCACCATACACGGTCATGCGCTCTTTGCCATCGACAAAATGCCGGTTCACCCCTTGCTCAAGCTGTATGTGGCGAAATTGGACTGGCGGTGCATCGCTCCAGCGATAACCATACAAGTTTTTGGTATCGGGCAGTTCAGCAGCCGGATTACGTTCCAGCCGCTGCCAGTAGTGTGACATTTCCTGTTCTAGCGCCGTTCTGAGCAAAGAACCTTTAATCACCCAGGCACTGAAGCCAATCCCGATCACCACAGACAGGGCAATGAATCCGATTTGCAGCCAGTAATAGCGGTTAAACACCTCACCTAGAGGATGATCGTGTTTGTCCCTGAACAGCTTTAACATTGGTGCATTCCCCGCTACCCCATCCGATTCGCCATTCAATTATACGGTTTTCTTTTTAAACAGAAAGTGACCGATCACCCACTCGCGTCCATGCTCATAACCGAACAGCTCGGCACAGGCCATAAAGAAAATCCGCCAGCGCTGCCACCAGATTGCGGCATCCGCGCCATAAGTTTTTTCAAATAAGGGTTTTAGCTCGGCCTGTTTACCATCCATATTTTCTAGCCAAGCATTTGCGGTACGTTCATACTGCGTACCCGCCCATTGCCAGTGCTGTTCTAGCTGTAAATGCTGCTGAAAATGTAGAAAGGTAGACGCTGCCGGCATCAGTCCGCCACTAAAGAAATATCTCGACATCCAGTCGAATTCATTTTTCACTTCAAACGGATAATGCAGGAAACGGTGACAGAAAATATGGCACCAGAGCAGACCATCCGCTTTCAGCCAGCTGCTGATATTTTCAAACAGTTTCTGGTAGTTGCGCACATGTTCAAACATTTCCACCGAAACCACGCGGTCAAAGGACGCGGGTTCCAGTTGCAGCACATTGACGTCGCAGGTGATCACCGTCAGGTTCTGCAGTTTTTTCAGATGCGCCTGTTCCTGAATATACAGGCGCTGGGTCGAGGAGTTCGACACCACCGTGATTCGGGCTTTGGGATAATGCTCGGCCATATACAGACTCAACGATCCCCAGCCACAGCCAATTTCCAGAATTTCCTGTCCATCTTTTAACTGTGCACGCTGGCAATAGCTGGCAAGTGCCGCTTCTTCCGCCTGATCCAGCGTGGTATGAGTATGTTCAAACAGGCTAGCGCTATATTTCAAACGCTTACCGAGTACTGCCTGAAAAAATGCGGTCGGCAGTTCATAATGCTGCTCATTGGCTTTGTCTGTCTCAATGGCAATTTCGCTGTTTTTCAGCATGGTCAGCACATCCATATAGCGCTGCGCTGCCAATGCGGGGTCAAACCGACCTTCTTGTGCCAAACGTTTTTTGCTTAGGCTGCGAATGCCCGCGCGAATCACTGGGTCTGGCACCTTGCCATTTTCGATCAGTTCTAAGGTTTTTTGAATCATAAAGTCCATGTATTTACCTACTGTTTGGGTGGCCACGGAATAAACATTGAAGTTCGTCGTTGATAGTCTTTATAGTTGTCACCACGGTGGGCGAGCGCCTGTTTTTCACTAAATGGAATACCTGTAAAGTAGTACAGGAATAGCCACATCAGCAGTGGATAAATCCATAATTCATAGCATCCTGCTGCCAGACCGAGCACTGGATAGGCAAACCAATGCAGCCATTCAAAAAAATAATTCGGATGGCGCGAATATTTCCACAAGCCCTGATCCATGGTTTTACCTTGATTCTGTGGATCTAGCTTAAAACGGTAAAGTTGCTGATCGGCAGTGCTTTCGCCTATCAAAGCGGATAGCATGATCATGCCCGCCACAATCACAGTGACCAAAGTCCAGTCATTCCATTGCTCGGTCGAGATACTTAACAGCTTCAGCATTGGGTAAGAAAACAGTAGAGCCAATCCTGCCTGAAATATAAAAAACACCAGAAAACCAAGATGCTGATACTCCCCCATCGCTCGGCGCATGTTGGCATAACGCGTGTCTTCTTGGGTTTCACTGGCATAGCGCCGTAACAGATGCCAAGTCAGCCGTGAAAACCAGATCCCACTCGCCAGTCCCAGAAATAAGCGAACCAACATCGGTGCACTGTCAATCGCCCAAGCGGCAATAATCACATTGAGGGCAATACTGAAACTCCAAGCGACATCGACCAGCCCTGCTCTGCGGTTATAGGTCACCAACACCCAGCTACAGAGCATGATAAAGACATTCAGCATCAGTAAATTCAGCAGCATTTCGGCCCTCCTGTTTTATCTTGGCTTAGTAGGCACTTGCTTCGAACAGCAGATGTACATCACTGATCACGCCTTCACGGAAGCCACCTTCGCAATAACACAGATAAAAATCCCACATGCGGATAAAACGCTCATCAAAACCAAGCCCAAGTACCTGATCATGCTGCTGCAAGAAACGCTGACGCCAGCAGTGCAAGGTCTGGGCATAGCTCTGGCCGATATCTTCCAGATGTTTGAGTCGCAGTTTTTGTTCGGAAGCGGTCTGGGTCATGACACTGATACAGGGAATAAAACTGCCCGGGAAAATATAGCGCTTGATATAGTCCACGGTATTCAGGGCTTTGGCATAGCGTGCATCTTCAATGGTGATGGCCTGAATCAGGGCCAGACCATTCGGCTTGAGGAGCTCGCGGCATTTCTGGAAATAGGTGGATAAATACTGCTCACCTACGGCCTCGATCATTTCAATCGACACCAGCTTGTCGTATTTGCCTTCCAGTAAGCGGTAATCTTTCAGCTGCACAGTCACACGATGTGACAGTCCGGCTGCAGCAACTCGGGCGAGTGCTTCATCGTACTGAGCTTTGGAAATGGTAATGGTAGTCACCCTACAGCCATAATGCTGAGCCGCATAAATGGCAAAGCCTCCCCAGCCGCTGCCAATTTCAACCAAATGGTCCATCGGTTGCAATTGAAGTTTTTGGCAGATCAGTTCTTTTTTATAATCTGAAGCTTGTTCCAAGCTCATACAGGGTTCTTTAAACACCGCACTGGAATACATCATGCTGTAATCCAGGAATAGCTTGAAAAAGTCATTACTCAGGTCATAATGCTCGGCAATATTTTTGCGGCTGCCATCAATCGAATTCTTGCGCGATTTATACCAGACCTTTAACAGTAACTGGCTGGCTTTGGCCACTGCATTCTGATTCATTTGGTCCAGCACATCGCGGTTACGTGCCAAAATGCGGATCACATCGACCAGATCTTCACTGCTCCAGTAGCCACGGATAAAACCTTCGGCAGCACCCAGTACACCATTACGGAACAGCAGATCCATCAGACGAACATCATGCACCTGTATCACCGCCTGTAAATCGCTATTTTCCCCGACAGCCCCGTTCCAGACGCCTTTAAAAATTAGCTGACCATGGCGTAATTTCAGCAGGTGGCGAAGTACCATCGGCAGTGTGCTTTGCTCTCCCATGAATAGTGTCTTCATCGCAATGTGTTTCCTTTTTCTTTTTTAGGATGTCGGTAAAATGGAACTTTCTTTTTCCATAAACGAAAGGCGTGCAGATAAATTCCGCTGACCATCCTGAAGGGTTCAAGAACTTTGAGTACAGCATAGCGATGCTGCTGTGAAGGAACCGTGATGGCCTGCAAGGAAAATTTCAGGGTGGCATCGAATTGCAAGATTCCCTGCTCAAACAGCTGCATATGAATCACGTTCTGCCGATCCGAAAAGCTGAAGCGCCAGCGATAATCCAGCCCCATCGGCATGAACGGCGACACATGAAAGGCCTTTTTAAAGTCAAACTGGTGACTCTGGTACGGCGCATATTCGTCTGGATTGTTCCGGCAATCGTGAATGTAGACCTGTCGTTCATTCCACGGTGTGTTGGTGATTTCACTCAGCACAAAGAGCAACTGGTCGGTGGCACCAAAGACCAGATAAAACACTACGGAATTAAAACGAAAGCCGAGTGTTCGTGGCAAAGCTAGCACCCGGATAGACGCGGCATGCGGTAACAGATAGTTTTCCCGCTTGATCAGCAGGCGTGCAATCTTCTGCCGAATCGAGCCACATTCCATAGTCAGAAAATCGCGCTCATCTAGGGTCAGGAAATTCCAGCGGTTAGATGACCACAGCCAGGATTTTCCGGTAAACGTCGCGAGTTGATCTGGATCAAACCATAGATAGCTCAGCTGGGTTCTAAAAGCATGGGCTTGGGGCAAATAACGTCGATGCCGGATTTCAGCAGTGGCAATCGCCAGTGGATACATCTGCATCATGCGCTCCTAGGCTGCCTGTTCAGCCTGTTTTAATAGCTGATCGATTACCCATAATGCGCTACGCGCCCCATCCTCATGAAAGCCCCAACCCCAGTAAGCTCCACAATATGAGGTGCGGTTTTGGCCGTTGACCTCGGCCCAGCGTTGCTGTGCTTCAATCGCCGGGGCATCGAACACCGGATGACGGTAATGTCGTTCTACCCAGACTTTTTTTGGATTCAGGGCAAAATTAGGATTCAGGGTGGCAAAGACCTGGGTTTTGCAGTTCAGGTTCTGCAACTGGTTCATCCAGTAGCTAAAGCCATAATGTGTGCCACTGTGCTGGAATGGCGTCTGTTCAGTGACCTGAGTCGGCGTGACGTGTACATGCCAGCTGGCCCACTGGCGACGGGATTTGGGCATGATAGAGGTATCGGAATGTACCACCATGCGGTTATCCTGATAGCGGAACTTGCCTAGCACGTCCAGCTCCTGCGCGGTCGGGTCTTTCAGCAGTTTCAGGCTGTCATCGGCGTGGCTGGCGAAAATCACCCAGTCAAAACGCTCGCTGCCCTGTTGGGTTTCAATCAGCACATCATTGGCACTGCGAGACACCTGATGCACAGCAGTTTTACGAAGCGTGATATTGCACTGGGCCTGAATGGCACGGACGTAGCGAGCTGATCCACCCTTGACCGTCAGCCATAAAGGACGGTCTTTGAGCTGCAACATGCGATGATGCTGGAAAAAGCTCACCACAAACTTATACGGAATCTGTCCGGCCTGTTCCACCGGGCAGGACCACAGCGCCCCGCACATCGGATAGAGATGTTCCTGACGGAAGGCTTCGGAATAGCCATGCTGATCCAGATACTCATCTATACTGAGCTGTGCATCGACATGCTCGACATCCAGATCTTTATTGGCGGCATAGAAGCGGAACAGATCCGACAACATCGCGCGAAAATCTGCATTAAAAAAGTTTTGAGGTCGGAACAATAACGAGAATTTTTTTGAAGGATTGTACTGTAAGCCAGTGACCTGATTATTCACCGAAAAGCCCATGTCACTGCTTTGCGATTGAATGCCAAGTTCTTTTAGCATGGCGCAGAACAGCGGATAGTTATGCTCATTAAAGACAATAAAGCCACTGTCCACCGCAACCTGTTCACCATCGATATTCAGCTGATGGGTATCGGTATGACCACCAAAGTAGTTATTCTTTTCAAAGACTGTGACTTCATGCGCTTTGCTGAGTTTCCAGGCAGCATACAGACCGGAAATACCTGAACCAATAATTGCAATTTTCATGGTGATTCCTTTGAATGAATAGTCGGAGTGCCGGTCTTGGCAGCTTTTTTCTGTTTTCGAGCCCGGGCAATTTTACTGACGTCATAGACACGTGCCGGAATGGGCTTGAGTCCCCAGACCAGCCCGAACAAAGACATGAGTTTCAGCAGGTAATAGGTCACATCAATCTGCCACCAGTAAAAACCCTGCCGGGTACTGCCGGCATAATAATGGTGATTGTTGTGCCAGCCTTCGCCCAAGGTAATGATCGACAGGAATAAATTGTTGCGGCTGTGATCATCCGTGTCAAAATCTCGGCTGCCATAATGATGCGCCAGTGAATTGATACACAAGGTGGCATGGATCAGTAACACGGTAGACACGACAAAGCCCCACACTAGCAATTGCAGGCCTGATGTACCAAGTTGCGGCCAGGTGATGGCCACCCACTCCCCGAGTACATAAATTCCGCCCGCGGTCAGCAGCACCACAATTAAACTGAAGCGGTCCAGCCAGATCAGTTCCGGATATTTCAGCCAGTCCTTGATCACTTCTTTACGCGTGGCAAAATTATATTCATTTAAAAACCAGCCGACATGGCTGTACCAAAAACCATGTGTTGAGGAGTGTGGATCTTGTAATGTATCGGTATAGCGGTGGTGATAACGGTGATGGGCCGCCCACCATAGCGGACCACGCTGTGCACTCATAGTTCCAATTAACACAAACAGGAATTGCACCGGACGCGAAGTCTGAAAAGTTTTATGTGACAGATAGCGATGAAAAAAGGCCGTAATGGAAAACATGCGGATTAGGTAGAATGCGAGCATGAAACCCAGTGCAAACCACGATACCCCCACCCAGAATACTGCCAGACAGGCCAGATGCAGTAGAATAAAGGGTAAAATTCTGAACCACTGAATTTTACTATTTTCAGCGGTCAGCGTTTCAGGCGATGTGTGTATGGACCAGCTGTCTATCCATCGCATCAGACTTTTCAACATCGACTCACCCTAATTTTTTGCAACTATATTTATTCTATTTGATGAGTTTAATCAGTCAGATATGAATTTTATGTGAAGTCAATAAAAAAAACCGAACTGTAGAGAGATTTATCAGTTCGGCAAAAGGTTAGCAGATTAATGAGGCAATTTGATAAGTTTTGTAACGTCGTAACCATAATGTTTTGCAGTGTCTATATATGACTGATAAGTTGCTTCATCGAGTTGCGGTTGACGCGATAAAATCCATAGGTATTTATTACTTGGCCCCCCTACGAGTGCCACTTTATATTCCGGGTCTGCTCGTAATACCCAGTAATGACCTTTAGTAAAGGGGATCCATCTTAAACCTTTAGGCAAAAAGCTGACCTTCAGTTTGCTGTTCCCCTGATTTTGCGAATACGCAACACCTTCAGAGCTAATTATCTCACCATTGGCAGTTCGGCAGCTATTCAATACACCGATAGTTTGATCGGCATTGACGCTATATTGTGCCGTGATATTAGCTATACATTTACGCTGAAAATACATCGGTAAATGCGCAATTTCATACCATTTACCGGCATACTTCTGTATATCTACTCGTTCAACTGCCTGAGGCGCAGCAGTTTCTGCTTGAGTCGTTGTAAAGCTGATGATAGACAGTGCTATCGCTGCAAAAGCAGACTTAAATCGCATCTTCATTTTTTAGCCTTGTTGGATCTCAGGATTAAGATAACCCAAGTCGATGTGAACAAAGTGTGAAGATTAAATGCAGGATGAATGTAGGCGAAATTTCAATCTTAAAGCCTGAGAAAATGGAGAAAATCATTTTTCTTGGATCCCCCTTTTAACGCGGTAAATTGGTTTTGCCAGATTTAATGTAGCAATATTGTCGGTAGTATTTTTTAAAAAAGTCACCTAGATCAAAATATTAACTCCCGATCCAGCCATCTTTTATAAGATAATTAAATATACATATAAGAAAAACTTGATTAATTTTATTTTTAAGGTATAGTGAGCGTAACTAGAAAAAAGTCTTGTTGCATTAAATCTCTCTTAAGTATCGTCGTTTTATTCATAATTCTTCGTTTTTTCAGATTTTAAGTTTCATTCTTTATTATTTTCAAAGTTATATGCAGTCAATAAAATGACTAAAAATTATTAAAAATCAGTAGGATTTATTATGTCAAACTCAAATGTTGTTAAAGGTACCGTTAAGTGGTTCAATGAAACTAAAGGTTTTGGTTTTATTCAACAAGAATCAGGTCCAGATGTTTTTGCGCACTTCAGTGAAATTGCCAACTCAGGTTTTAAAACCTTATTCGAAGGCCAACAGGTTGAATTTAGTATTGCTCTAGGTCAAAAAGGACCGAATGCGGTCAATATTGTTGCTATATAAGCACTAAAATACGAGTTGAAAAAGCACTACTCAGTGCTTTTTTAATTTTAAAGGGCTTTGTTGCACAAAGATTTGAAATACAAAGCCCCCCCTAATTGAGCCAAATTTAAGGCGTAACTTGGGTAAGTGGTCGACCTAATTCCGTAAATCTGTTGAGGACTGCTACACGTGCATGAATTTCATTGACTTGGCTATCAAAACTCCTTGCACTGAGTTTATCCCCCAATAATTTGATGCAATGCATCTTAGTTTCGACCAAACTTCGGCAATGATAGCCGGACCATTTTTTCCATAATGTCCTGCCTGAGAAGCACTGCTTCGCAAGATTAACCGTTCGAAGTAATTCATTTCGTGCTAGCGAGCTGATCTTTGTATCTTTCCATGGTTTCGCATTTTTTCTAGGTGGAATCACCGCATGCGCTTGCCGATCTGCAATGACCTGACGGCATTGCTTGGTGTCATAAGCTCCATCGGTATAAACAGAGTCAATCTGCTCATCTTGTGGAATCTGATCGAGTAAATCACTAAGCACTTGTGAATCACTCACATTATTTGTAGTGAGTTGAATAGCGCGTATTTGAAGGGTTTCAGCATCTATACCAATATGAAGTTTACGCCATTGGCGACGATATTCAGGTCCATGTTTCTTGCGTTTCCATTCGCCCTCACCTAGAAACTTCATGCCTGTAGAGTCTATGAGTAGATGCAGCCCATCGCTACTTTTTTGGTAGCTGATTGCAATATCAATATGCTTTTGTCTTCTACAAAGCGTACTGTAATCTGGTGCGGTCCAATTTAATCCACAAAGTTTAATCAGACTTTGCACACAGCCAGTGACCATACGTAAAGATAGACGGAATAAGGATTTAATCATTAAGCAGCATTGGATAGCTGCGTCGGAGTAGGTTTGATTTCGCCCTTGTTTGCCTTTTGATGGAGCATACCATTGCGTAGCAGGATCAAACCAAATGGCAATATTTCCG
>NZ_VPDB01000066.1:0-16418 GCF_013417925.1 Acinetobacter sp. YH12218 | reverse complement strand
ACTGGGTAATCTTGGTGTCTTTCTTGCTGCTTTGATTCACTCTAAAGACTGAATGTTTGTCGCTGTAAAACGCTAAAGGCTTACCGTGCTGTTCGACATATAAACGTGTTGAAATCATATAGTCAAAGGTTGATTCTGATTCACAGAAGCGTAAATGCTGCAATTTTCCTGTCGCATCATCGATAAACACCAGCAAACAGCACTTAGCAGCGCGTCCTTCAAACCAGTCATGGTGTGAGCCATCAATTTGGATCAGTTCACCAAAGCAATCCCGGTTGTAACGAGGCTGATACGGGCGTTTCAGGCGCTTGGCGCGAGGAATCCACAGATCTGCTGCAATCATCCAGGAACGCAGTGTTTCAACTGAAATATCAAAGCCATGAACGGTGGTGAGCTTTTCATGCGCTAAAGTGGGTCCGAAACCATGGAATTGTTCAGCGACCAGATTGAGGCACTTGAGTCTGAGCTCTTCAGGAAGCCTGGAATTGCTGATTTGGCCACGTGCAGCATGGGCTAATGCAGTTGGACCTTGAGTTTTGTATTTTTGCAATAAACGTCTGATCTGACGTTCTGAAATATGAAGTAGCTGAGCAGCCTGGGGCTGGGTTATGCGTTGATCACAGATTTCTTGCAAGACCGACAATCGTTTAAGTTCTTTATCCGACATAGACACCAACATATCAAACCGTCCGCTAAGAAAATTGCAACAGCGCATATTCTAAAAGCGGACATTTTTACTTTGGAGAAACCGGACATTTCTATTTTGGAGTTACATAGTAGTTTTTACGCGGAATTCCTAAGGTATTCATCTTTTGTCTTATATCTTTATTTTTACCAATAGGTAAAATATATTCATAACCTACATCGAAAAGTAGGTAATTAAGAAAAAATTACAGCGTTTTATAAGCCTTATAGTAACGGGAGAGACTATAGGGCTTTTTATTTATCTTAATATTCATATATCTATGATGAAGCCATGATACTCTGCGATATAAAAAACCGGCTTGAGAATAGACCGGTCTTTTATGATATTTGCTAAAATACTCTTTTGAAATATAAAAAACTAAGCGTGTATAGCACTGGGTCTAGGTGTTTTTTGGGCTTAGTTATTAGCGTTATTTAAATAAGTATAAGTCAATTTTTACCTAATGGATTTGCTTTTCAACTAGTTCCAATTTCTTTAATGCTTGCCCTTTTTTATGATCATTATTAATCTTTACAACTAGAGCTAAAATAAAAACCATCACTATAAAAACAAGGAAAATCAAATGCTTTTTCATCATTAATTCCGTCTTTTGACCTTTAAGAATGCCTTGCTCCTTTGTAAATAGATATGACATAAGGGAAGCACTGATACAAGCCTTTTTAAATGACTTTAGCAACTCGATAGACAGTTGCAACTCCACAATTCACTGCTTTGGCAATTTCTTCCTTAGTCATATTGCCAGATGCTAGCAATTCTTTTATTCGTTTGTGCTTAGCCTCATTGGCTTTCTTACCTGTTGGCTTGTAACCCGAACGTTCCAGGCCCTGCTTAATACGTTCTATACGTTTCTCATTGTCTAGACGGGCCATTGTTGCCAGGAGATCAATCAACATATTGTTGATGAGTTCCAAGATTGAATGAGTAATGCTGTCACTGGTTTGAATCATTTGGTAGGTAGTAGGAAGATCTGCCACAATTAATCGAAGTCCTTTCTCCTGAATCCTGCGCTTCAGCTCTTGAAAATCCTGTTGGGTTAGGCGTGATAATCGGTCAATACTTTCAACCAACAAGGTGTCACCTTGATTTGCTTCTGACAGTAGCTTATTCAATTCAGGTCGGTCTAACTTCGTACCACTATAGTTTTCCACGTACACAATGGTTTCGCCCAAATTCAAGTTTTGGTTTAGATCCTGAAGAATCTGCAAAGCCCTTTCTGCATCTTGATCTTTAGTTGAAGCTCGTAGATAAATACGTGTATTCATTTTTATCATTTAATCTTTAATTCTATTAGATTAATGATAACACTATCATTTAATTATTGCATTAAGTTTAATGATAGATATTTTATGTTATTTGGCTCGTTATCATTCAGCTATAGTCTTTTGATAAAAAAAGCATGACTGGAAGCCATGCCTTGGGAATTCGTATAACGTGTATTATGTTAATTTTAGGGAAATTTAAGAATCTCTATGCAATGGTTTATTCAATATTCTTTGATTTCTTATCTTTTAGGTTAATCAGAAATAGCCAATAACATAAGCCAGGAAATAGAGCCATAAAGATAGTCCATGTATCTGTATACATCTTCCACCACTCTTTCGAAATTTCTCCTGTGTGACTCCATCCAAAAAGAATAAAAAATGGAGTAGCAATAATTATAGAGGCAATACAGATAGTTAATAAATTAAGACTGTTATAACGATTTAAAAGAATTGAGAATATGAAGCTGAAAGGTACAGTCAAAATACAATAAGCCAAGTAGACAAGACCGTGCCCTACAAGAACCACTAAAATCGAGTATAGGCTGTATTCCTGATTCATTACGATAAACAGGACTGCTGTGAAAAAAAGTAGTGGTAAAGGAGAAAGTAAGAGAGCTTTTACTATTTTTTCATTTGAATATTTCACTAATTTAATTCTCTTATCTACTCAATAAATAATAATACTATAACGATTTTATTGGAGGTTTTTTGATTCCATTTAACATAATGGTGGTTATACGCAGTCAAAAATGGGAGCCTAAGCTCCCATTTTTATTGATGATTTTTTAATTCTTTAAGCATGGCATCCCGTAAAATTTTATTCATTCGTGTTTGATAGCCTTTGCCTTGGGCTTTTAGCCACTGCATGACATCTGCATCGATGCGAACCGTAGTTACTTGTTTAGTCGGCTTGTAAAATGGATTTTGCACTGCATTTTTCCAGAAGCTGTCATCAAGTTCAGGAATATCTGAAAAATCGATTTCACTGTCTGGACGTTTAGCTAACGCTTCCAGTCTTGCCTTTTGTTCTTCAGACAAAACAGGAGGATTATTCAAATCCATTTTGTAGGTAACGGTTTTGCTCATATTGTTTCCTCTCTTTTTTCTCTGCCTGTCGTGCCGAAATAATGCGGATATGATCAATCCCATTATGATCTTGTACAGTATGAGCCACTAATAAAACTGTCTGGCCGTGTACGAGACCTATCGCTTGCCAACGATATTCACCATTTTCAAAGCGATCCTGTTTGAAGACGGCATAGGCATCATAAAAAACCAAGGTTGCATCTTCGAAAGCTACACCATGTTTTTTGAGGTTTGTATCTGCTTTATGCTCATCCCATGAAAACTCAATTTCCATAGTTGTATCGCTTTTTGTTAATATAAAAATGTTAATACAAAATTGTAAATTTTGCAAAGTTGTTCCACTTTTTATTGGCAAAATATTACAGAATCGAACATAAAAAAGCCGACTTGTTTCAAAATCGGTTTTTTGGGCATTTTTGGATTTTTCTTGTTTTGTTAAGTATCTGATATTTATATTAATATACAAATGTATTGCGTATAACCACCATTATGTTAAATAGGATTAAATTTAGATGAAATTTCTTTGAATTCTAGTGCTGTCTTTTGGGTGTTGGGAATATGGCCAAACACATATTCATCCTTCGTCTGAAAAAAGAAATCAAAGCTTTGACTCATCAGTGAATCTTGCTGGCTTTGCTTTTGGTAAATCGGAGCGAGACGGTTAATATAGTAATTGATCCATTCTGCTTGATTAGAAAATGCAGCATAGTCTTTTAAATCGGTATAGAGATTCTGTAAATCTGTGGAAATTAATTCAATATTGGGGTTAAACATCCATACCGTGATATCCATTTGTTCAATAGCTGTGAATGTATAAGGTTGTGCGCTATCAAAACGTTCTATCTTATAAAGTTGGGCTCCATTTTCACTATAGTTGCTACAAAGGAGTTTCGTATTCTCGACCTGATAGTGATTTTTCCCTATTTCTAATTCTCTGATTTGTCTTGATATTTCTAAGCATTGAGGAAGCTTTTGAATATTTGAGTTAGCTACTTCTTTGAAAAGGGCTATGGAACGGTGAATTACATAGCTTTCCCCTGTTCCAATAATAATTCCATTATCCCAAGCATGAAGTTTTGATGTTGAGCGTTCAAGAAGCTCATTTGAGTGGTCTTCTTTGAGCACGACTTCTTTATTGTCTGCAGTAACAATAATGCTATCATTCAGTTGGATCGCTATGATGAAAGTCATACTTTGATCAAAAAAATTGAATTATTAGATATTTATTTTAAGCTAAATTAACGCTTAAGTTTTGAATTTTATAAAGATAGGTAGACCTATGGCCGGTGGTTCTCAAATCATAATTAATAAGAATGGGATTACATTCATTACGCCTGCAAAGTTTGAGGCTAAAGCTGGGCAACATCTGTTTAAATCAGGTGAAAAAGTTGCACTTCCAGCAATGGCATTACCACAACCGATCTGTATTGAATGCTTAATGAAAGCAGCCAAAGAAGGTTTGGGGATTGTAAGACGATGAGTTTTCAAAAAAATAATTTAGATCTATGGATTAATAATCAATTTGGTAGTGAACCTTTATTTTTATTGGTCGATGGAGCACAAGTCGAGCATGATAGAATATCCAATTTAGAGCATACCTATGGTCATTGTATTTATCTATTGAAAGGTACTTATGAAGAAGATGCTTATCAATATGGTCCTATCTTGTTTAATTTAAGTGAGTTAAATCAAGATCAGGTAAAAAATCAAATGCAACTAATGCAATCTAAAGATTCTATGATCTTAATTAAAAGTTATTTAGGTATAAAAAATTTAAAAAATAAGTTACTAGAAAATCTCTATATTGAACTTGAAGATGGTGGAGTCGGTATTCTTAGATATTACGATCCACGTGTAATCAATCGTTTTTCTTTGATATTTACCAATGAACAGAAAAATCAATTTATGGATGGTTTAGAATCTATTTCTTATTTACTTAATCACCTTATATATGAGATAAAAAGCGATGCTTAAGCTAAATAAAAATCAAATAGATAGCTTAGAAAAAGTAAAAGATAGAGAAGATTTATGTGAAAAAATTTATAACTACACTTTAGACAACAAAGAATCTTTTCTCGAATATCAAGTTAATTACAGCCTGTTAAAGCAAGAAATTTACACAAGTTTTGATTTACTGATCTCATTGTTATTAACGGATAACGAAGTGATTTCACAGCTTATTGTATGGAATACCATTCTAAAGAAAGATCTTCTTCAGGATCAAGATATACAGAAGTTTATATATGGGTCAAATCTCCGAGGAAAAGATCTGTTGTCGACCTTAGAGTTCCATGAGTTAAGGGAGAATTAGAATGGGATGGGGGTTGCTTATCAATTTAGGACGAGGCTTAGCGACAGCTGGAGGTCGAGGTGCTGTAACAGGTACTGGAGAGATTGTTGTTACACAAGGAGGTAAGACTATTGCTACTGAAGCAGCTAAAGGTATGGCTGCTATAATTTTAGCTAAAGAAGTCAGTAAAGATATAACTAAGCAACAGCGTTGTAATAAATGTGAGCCTTATCAACTAGGTAATAAACATCAAATAAAACGCCCGATGGGTAATGAAATAAATACTCAATATCAAATTAAAATAGCCAACTTGTCGAGTTACCCTCTAACATTTAAGGCTTCAGATCCATATCTTGTTCCAGGAAATAAAAAGCAAACAACAGACATACAGGAATGGACCTTAGCTGGAGTTTCATTTGATGGCTTATGGCCTATGGAATGTATACTTGTTGAAGCCAAAGGCCGTTATGAACAATTTTTAGATCCTAAAAAGAAAGAGTTTATTAGAGATTCTGTATATAAAGGATTAGTTAAGGAAGCTCAAAGCCAAAGAATTGTTAAGGATCGTTTTAAAACAGCTAAGTTGAATTGGTATTTTTATGAACAAGCTGCTAAAAGGCATTTCGATATAGTGAGTCGTAGAGTTGTAACTACAATATTTATGCCTCTATAAAAATAGGATTTAAGAATGAAAGAATTTTTCCTAAGTACACGTATTTTCAAAAAACTTGGGTCATCCGAAAATGAAATTAATGCTCAATTAAAAGATTTAGAGATTTTCATTAAAGATATTGCTGAAATTGATCCTATTTTTTCTAATTGGTATGTGAATAATGCTAGTGAATCTAGTTTTAAAGCCCCTTTGGATTATCCATTTCCTTCAGATATTGCCAAAAACTATCTATTTAATCTGAAAAAAAATGATGATCTAGAAAGCTACTTATTATGGAATGGTTTAGAAGAAAAAGAATCATATGCTAGCTTTAATTTTGATAGTTTTGGTTTAATGATGACGTTTAAAAAAGTTTTAGAAACAGAACAAATTATTGAACTTTTTAAAGCATTTTTAAAGGTATTAAAATTTGAATACATTTATCTAAATAGCTACTTCTTTGGAGATATCAATGTTTTTCCACATCGGTTAGAAACTACTTCTATTTGCTATGTACCCATTAAAGTAGATGAAAAATTAATGCCTCACCTTTACAAAATTGTCGATGTTAATAACGATCTAAATGAAGGCACTATTCTAGTTTTCGATGAGGATTGGTCAGATGAATCTAATGAAATGAAGAAAAAAGTACAAGAAAACTCTTTAGCCTTAGTTGAATTAAACGTTATTCCTGAAGCTGAGTTGCCTGAAAATTTTTTTGAATCATAAAGATTATCTAAAATTAACATAATACACGTTATACGAAGTTGAAATGAAAAATGGAGCTTAAAGCTCCCTTTTTTACTAGTTTTTTTTAAATTGCTAAGCGTAAATTCAGTGCTTTTACGACTTTAATAACAGTATCAAAGCTTGGATTTACATCGCCAGAAAGTGCTTTATAAAGACTTTCTCGACCTAAACCAGTGTCTCTTGATAATTGAGCCATTCCTTTAGCTTTAGCAATATTACCTAAAGCTTTTGCAATGAATGCCGCATCACCATTAGATTCATCGATACAGGCTTGTAGGTAAGCTTGCATATCTTCTTCTGTTTTAAGATGTTCAGCACTGTCCCATTTGCGAAGTTTGATAGCCATTTACAGCTCCTCCTCTAAATCTTGTGCTAATTGTAGGGCAAGTTTTATATCTTTACTTTGCGTAGACTTGTCTCCGCCTGCTAAAAGAATAACGACCCTTTGCCCTTGCTTACAGTAATAGATCCTGTAGCCAGGTCCAAAGAAGAAACGTAATTCAGAAACACCTTCACCTACTGGTTCAGTATCTCCAAAGTTTCCATCTTCAACCCGATCAATTCGGACTTGTATACGTCTTTTTGCCTGCAGGTCTTTTAACTTAGTAAACCAGTCATCAAAGACTTCAGTGGTATATATTGAGTACATAAGAGTAATGTATCCTATAGGATACATTTATGCAAGAAATAAACTTGAATGTATGGGGCTACAACAGAATTTCGTATAACCACCATTATGTTAAATAGATAGCAGTTGGGAGATTATTTATTCTTTCAATAGACAAAAACTTGCGGAATTTTTCTTAATTTGTAATCCTTGCGGCCAAGGGTGTCTAGCGTAGCTAAGACAGGTATTCGTTATAGTCGGGCCGCTATAATACGGATGACGAGTGCCTGTATGTTTAACCTAAATATCTTTAACAAGATCTCTAGCGAAGTATTGACCATCAAAAATGATCTTGAGCTGAATTCTGAAAATCAACTGATAACTAAGTATAAGACTTCTACTTCTGAAGATTATAAACAGGCTATTGTTTTGATTTTTAAAGAACGTGGCTATACACGTTTGGAAATAGGTCAATTACTTGGGGAGCCAAAAGCTTCATAAAATACCGATTAAACAAAGCTTGGATATAACATCCAGGCTTTATAAAAAAGTACCTAGCTGTTACCCTTGTCCTGATTTTTTTACTCTAAAACGTTCTTTCATCTTATGACACTTACGCCACCTTAAGTTTATTTATCGTCTTAAATCTGTAAATAACTCATCACTGTCTAGTGATGTGGTGTAGTCGTTTGTGTGTTGTATATATCACATCACTAGCCTATCTGAAAAATTAAAAAACAGGCTATGTTTATGTTATCTAATGTCCGAGAACAGTGGTTCTCTAACATCCGTGGGGATGTACTTGCCGGATTAGTCGTCGGTCTTGCACTCATCCCTGAAGCCATCGCATTTTCAATTATTGCAGGTGTAGATCCTAAAGTTGGTCTATACGCATCCTTCTGTATTGCCGTCGTGATTTCTTTCGTAGGTGGTCGTCCTGCCATGATTTCAGCAGCCACTGGTGCAATGGCGCTGCTTATGGTCACATTGGTCAAAGAGCATGGGCTTGAATATCTGCTGGCAGCAACAATTTTGACAGGCGTGATTCAAATATTGGCAGGCTATTTAAAGCTCGCCAAGTTAATGCGGTTTGTATCTAAATCTGTGGTTATTGGATTCGTAAATGCGTTAGCGATCTTAATTTTCATGGCTCAATTGCCTGAACTGATTAATGTGACCTGGCATGTATATGCTTTTGTTGCTTTAGGTTTAGCAATTATTTATCTATTCCCTCTGGTTCCCAAATTAGGAAAATTACTCCCTTCTCCACTAGTCTGCATCATTGCAATCACATTATTGGCAATCGCTTTAGGAATTGATGTACGGACCGTGGGCGATATGGGGTCTTTACCTGACACACTTCCAATGTTCTTGATTCCAGATATTCCTTTGAATATTGAAACATTGATGATTATTTTGCCTTATTCAGTCGCACTGGCGGCTGTAGGTTTACTTGAATCGATGATGACAGCAACTATCGTGGATGAAATGACTGATACGCCAAGTGATAAATATCAGGAATGTAAGGGACAAGGGATTGCGAATATTGCTTCTGGCTTTATGGGTGGCATGGCCGGTTGTGCAATGATTGGTCAATCTATGATTAACGTAAAATCAGGTGGCCTTACACGCTTATCAACATTCTCTGCGGGCATTTTTCTTCTTATTCTGGTTGTATTTATCAGCGACTGGCTCAAAGTGATTCCAATGGCTGCATTGGTAGCGGTAATGATAATGGTCTCTATCAGTACCTTTGAATGGAGTTCTGTCACTCAGTTAAAAGATAATCCTAAGAGTAGTAATATCGTCATGATTGCGACGGTGATTGTAGTTGTTGCTACGCATAACCTGGCTTTGGGTGTGTTAACAGGCGTATTACTTTCAGCCTTGTTCCTGGCGAATAAACTTGAAAATGATATCCAGGTGACAGCATCTTTTGAAGGAATGGCCCGTTTATATGAGTTGAGAGGTCAGATCTTCTTTAGTTCTTCTGAAAAATTCATGCAAGGTTTTGACTTTAAAGAGGATGTAAAGGAGGTGATTATTGATTTGACCCATTCTCACATTTGGGATGTAACATCAGTCGCCATGCTTGATTCTGTTGTAAATAAATTTCAAAAGAATGGTGCGAATGTCACAGTACGTGGTCTAAATGAAGCCAGTTCGATCATGATTGATAAGTATGGGACACATGCCAGAATTTAAGTTTTAAAAATTCTATATTTATATAGAATTTCTAAAATTAACATAATACACCTTATACGAATCTAAAAATGGGAGCCTTTAGCTCCCATTTTTACTATATTTTTAAAGTTTTAAGCGTGTTGTACTGTGAGTTTTAAGCCTAAAGCATTTACTACACGATTAATCGTATCAAAACGTGGTGCTGAATCCTGACGTAGGGCTTTGTAGAGTGCTTCACGCCCAATCCCTGCTTCTTTAGCGATTTGAGTCATGCCACGAGCTTTAGCAATAACACCAAGTGCATGGGCTAATTCAGCTGGATCATTTTCTTCAAGAACCATATTGAGATACATCACAATGTCTTCTTCAGTTTTGAGCGACTCAGCCATATCAAAACTTGGTAAATCAGCGACTTTAACCATTTTAATCCTCCAATGTTTTCGATAGTTTGACTGCCCGATCGATGTCTTGTTGTTGAGTTGATTTATCTCCACCACCAAGCATTACAATCACAACGTCACCATGTTGGATGTAATACATCCTCCATCCAGAACCGAAGAATTCTCTCATTTCCCAAACGCCATCTTGGAGAGGTTTAATGTCTCCCCAGTTTCCACGTTGAACCTTATCTAATCGACGATTCAGGCGGATACGGGTCATATTGTCTTTAATGCCATCCAACCATTCATCAAATTCTGGAAGACGTTTAATTTCAATCATGAGGATTCCTTATCTTCTCACTATATTGTATTCGATCGAATACAATATGCAAGTAATTTATACGAACATCCATTAATTTCGTATAACACCATTATGTTAAATACATAATTTTTTTGGTTAAAATTTAAACTTTTTTACTGTTTTTCAGGCAAGATGCATATTTTTTTGAAGCCATACTTTCCTTGTCAGATGTTCAAACATTTTAAGGAGAAAGCAATGACACAAACAGCGAATGATCAACGTGCTACAGTAAAAAATCCTAATAATATTCAACATGCGCAGAATCAGGACAACCGTAGCCGACAATTGAATCCTAATCATAAACCTACGAAATCTAAATAAGGATGAAAACTATGAGCACAGCAGGTTGGCCTAGTACTACTGGAAATCCATCAGGTGGTGGCCGAGACAATAATCCACCTCGTAAATAAAAATTTATTTATCTTGTAATATCAATTCAGAAGGCCAAAGATATTGGCCTTCTGAAGGATATTTCTTCAGGAAGGCTTCCCATATCACGATAAAATCTTCTGATGTAGCTAACGTAGAAACGCTGGCTGTTTTTTGAAAATGTTTATAATAAAAGTCTTGCCAAAAATATATTAACCATAGGCCAGCTATGGCATTAATACTTTCAAACCACTTATCTTCTGGAAGTTCATTTTTCAGGAATAAATAATTCTCTTCTGAGACTTGTTCATAAATTTCATCATTTTTAAACTCACCATAAGGTAGACCTAGGAACTCATAGACTTCATTCAAGTAGCATAGTCTTCTGTTTTCTCTAACTTTTTTAATTAGTTGTATAAATTCTTTAATTTGTTCATCTTCGAGAGAAGGATCTAACCATTGCTCAAAACCATTAGTTGGAGGAATAGTCTTCAGAATCTCGACTTTATGTCCTTTTGTTGCTTCAAACTTTGCATTTATCTTTAAGATAAATAAAAGAAAATCTGTAAAAGTTTTTGATGGGAAGTATGGTCGTTTATTTTTAAACTTAAACTTTAATGCTTGGTTTAGTGAGATTGATTGGAATCCCCACTTCTTAGAAATTAAATGATCTAAGTGAATTAAAATTAGCAGTATATTGACGCCAGAATTTCTAAGCATCTCATGACTAATAATATTCTTTAAATCACCGTTAAAGCTAAAGTTATTTACCAGAAAATCATGTAGTTTGCAGACATCTTCATATAAAAAATTATTTTTTTCTAATTCTGAAAATAGCTTTATATGCTCATTCCAATAAAAAAAATCGTTATTCTTAATTGGATATAGTTCTAAGATTTTTAAGCAGTATGCAAAATTATAGTTTTCTTCATCTACAGCTAAAGAAGTTGCTGAATTAAGTACGAAAAACCCCATTTCTGAAGCAAATTCGGATTTAATTTTAACTTTAGCTATTTCATCATTTTTAAATGGAACATTAGTATATTTTTTCTCAATTTTACCTAGTTTCTTAGCCAGGTTTTTATCCATATTTTTCAATATTAAACAGTAGAATTCTAAAGGATTCATGGATGCCCTAATTTTTTAAAAAATCTAAAATTAACATAATACACCTTATACGAAATGCGTTTGTAACTCCAAAATAGAAATGTCCGGTTTCTCCAAAGTAAAAATGTCCGCTTTTAGAATATGCGCTTTTGCGATTATCGAAGCGGACGGTTTGATATGTTGGTGTCTATGTCGGATAAAGAACTTAAACGATTGTCGGTCGTGCAGGAAATCTGCGATCAACGCATAACTCAATCCCAGGCTGCTCAGCTACTTCATATTTCAGAACGTCAGATCAGGCGTTTACTGCAAAAATACAAAGCTCAAGGCCCAGCTGCATTAGCCCATGCCGGTCGTGGTCAAACCAGCAATTCCAGGCTTCCTGAAGAACTCAGGCTCAAGTGCCTCAATATGGTTGCTGAGCAATTCCATGGTTTCGGACCCACTTTAGCGCATGAAAAGCTGACTACCATTCATGGATTCGATATTTCAGTGGAAACCCTGCGTTCCTGGATGATTGCAGCCGATTTATGGATTCCTCGCTCCAAACGCCTGAAACGCCCATATCAGCCTCGTTATAACCGGGACTGTTATGGTGAACTGATCCAAATTGATGGCTCACATCATGACTGGTTTGAAGGAAGAGCCCCTAAATGCTGTCTATTGGTGTTTATCGATGACGCCACAGGAAAATTGCAGCACTTACGCTTCTGTGAGTCAGAATCAGCCTTTGACTATATGATTTCAACACGTTTGTATGTTGAGCAGCATGGTAAGCCTTTAGCCTTCTACAGCGATAAACATTCAGTCTTCAGGGTGAATCAAAGCAGCAAGAAAGACACCAAGATTACGCAATTTGGGCGCGTACTCAGCACCCTGAATATCGATATTATCTTCGCTAATTCACCACAGGCCAAAGGCCGTGTAGAACGAGCCAATAGAACGCTTCAGGACCGTCTGATCAAAGAAATGCGCCTGGAAGGCATCTGTTCGATTGAACAAGCGAATGCCTGGCTACCCTGCTTCATTGAGCAATTCAATCAGAAGTTTGCCAAGATGGCCTTTAATCCCAAGGATCTACACCGGACTGTCACTGAAACAGCCGAAGAATTAGATGATATTTTTACCTGGCGTGAACCCCGCAGAGTCACGAATAGCCTGACGATTACTTATGATAAATGCGTATATCTCCTGGAAAACACGGAAGAAAACCAAAGATTGATTAGTAAGTATCTTGAGTTCCTGGAATACCCGGATGGTACAGTCGCGATTGAATATCAGGGAAGAAAAATCAATTACAGCATCTTCGATAAATTAAGTCAGCTTAACCAGCGAGAGATTGTTGAGAATAAACGTTTAGGTGCAGTTCTCAATCATATTCAACAACAGCATGAAGAATTGGAACAGCAAAACAAACGTAATCGTTCTCAATCTATGCCAAGCAGACGTGCACAGAAGACAGTAATCAAAGAACGAAATCTGAATCCTGTGCTTGACTTGGAAATGTCTGTATAGGACATTTCTATTTGGTTTTAAGGTAGGACATTACTACTTAGGAATAACAGCGTTATAATTCTCTATAGAAATCAATGCTGTAGTTTCTAGTTGATAGCCCATCTTCCCCAAGGTGGGCTTTTTTTATGATTTTTCACGTTCCACGCTTATTATTTAATCAAAAGACCTCTTGCGAAAGTATAGTTTATCTAATTTTTGAATTGGCTAAAACCTCATAAAATATAGCTTTTGGCTGCTTAAAATTTGACTAACGCAAGAATTCTAAAGTTTCTCAACTTTGATTAGCTCAAATAAATACCATTTCTCTTTTTCTAGGTCTCTTTAAATCACGAATTATGTAACTATAGAGTATAGCCTAACGGAACAAAATAAAGTCTTAAAAAGCAACTCAAAAACCGTATTTATAGACTTAATATTTAATTTCGGTACAATATGTATTTAATTATCTAAACTCTAACGGTACAGAATGCCTAATCAGGTCGGATATATTCGAGTCAGTTCAACTGAACAAAATACTGAACGTCAATTAGATGGAATCAGCCTGGATAAGACCTTTACTGAAAAGGCAAGCGGTGGTAGCCGTGAACGTCCTCAGTTAAATGCAATGCTCGACTATCTGCGTGAAGGTGATACGGTGCATGTTCATAGTATTGATCGTCTGGCACGTAATACAAATGATCTGAACGAAATTGTGAATAGTCTGAATGATCGTGGTATAACCATTATTTTTCATAAAGAGAATTTGACCTTCAGTCATGATGTAGCACAATCGGCAATAAATAAACTCATGTTTCAGATGCTTGCTGCATTTGCAGAGTTTGAACGCTCCATGATCCGTGAGCGTCAAAAGGAAGGAATTGCAAAAGCCAAAGCGAAGGGCTTATATAAGGGAAGAAAGCGGAAGGTTGACTATGTTGAAATACGAAAAGCAATGGCTGAAGAAAATTCAACATTTAGAGGTGTTGCAGAAAAGTTTAAAGTAGGGATAGCAACAGTACAAAGAGCTTTAAAAGAAGAAACTAATAATCAATAAGGTTGATTAATGAAGACGCTTAGATATTCAAATTTAGAAAAGATCATGACCATTTATACTGAAATTTCTACTTATATTACATTTCATAATGCGACTGGTTTAACAGATATAAATAAATCAATGGAAGATTTTTGAACCGTACCGGGTTTGTCGGAGACCAAGCTTTCTGAGAGAATGTCCCGATGAAAAAAGTAAAATATACCCCTGAAATCAGAGAAAGAGCGGTTCAATTATTGATTGAATCCGAGAAAGATTATCCATCGAATTGGGCTGCGATCACCGCTATTGCTCCCTGAGCAGTATACTGCGCAAGGGTTGTACTCCTGAAACACTACGTGTTTGGTATCAAAAATATTTAGATAAACAAAATCCAGTTAAAGTACAGCAGCTTTCAGACCAAGAACGTATCAAACAACTCGAACGCGAAAATAAAGAACTGCAACGCGCCAATGAAATTCTACGTAAAGCAGCCGCTTTTTTCGCCCAGGCGGAGCTCGACCGCCCACACAAATAATGGTGGATTTTATCCATAATAATAAAGAGCTGTACGGAGTCGAGGCGATTTGTAGAATTTTACCGATCGCACCTTCAACCTATTACCGGACTCTAGATCTCTGCGAAAATCCAGAACATCGAGCAAAGCGAGATTTACATGACTTGCATCATGCTGAGGAGATTAAACGAATTTGGAAGGAAAGTTCAGGTCGGTATGGTGTACGTAAAGTCTGGCAAAAACTGAAACGTGAAGGCTATATTATTGCGCGCTGTACTGTTGCTCGATTAATGCAAAAGCTAGGTATAAAAGGTGTTTGGCGTGGTAAGAACAAACAAACCACCCGTAGCCGAGATGATCAAAAACGAGCGGATGACTTGGTAAAACGTAATTTTACTGCTGATCATCCTGACCAACTGTGGGTGAGTGACTTTACGTATATTCAAACAAATTCAGGCTGGGTTTATACTGCATTTATTATTGATGTGTTCTCACGAGCAATTGTTGGATGGAAAGTATCGACACGGATGAATACAGATATGGTGCTCGATGCATTGGAGCAAGCATTTAGGGCGGCAGAGGGGGCTGGAACGCTGAGTGCGCCCATGCCGCATTGCAAAGCAAAAGATAATCGGATAAAATGTAGCAATTCATATTCGTAAGCGTGGAGTAATCAGATGGGAAATTCCAAGTCAGCAGACAAGTAAGCCGCAACAACCAGTATTGTTGTTGCGGCGCTCTGTAAGGCTAGTCTCATCTGATTGCTGACGAGCAGACGTCGCCCGGTATTCCTTAATCGAGGGTTGATTCGTCATGACCACCACACGCCCCGCGTGGGCCTATACGCTGCCGGCAGCACTGCTGCTGATGGCTCCTTTCGACATCCTCGCTTCACTGGCGATGGATATTTATCTCCCTGTCGTTCCAGCGATGCCCGGCATCCTGAACACGACGCCCGCTATGATCCAACTCACGTTGAGCCTCTATATGGTGATGCTCGGCGTGGGCCAGGTGATTTTTGGTCCGCTCTCAGACAGAATCGGGCGACGGCCAATTCTACTTGCGGGCGCAACGGCTTTCGTCATTGCGTCTCTGGGAGCAGCTTGGTCTTCAACTGCACCGGCCTTTGTCGCTTTCCGTCTACTTCAAGCAGTGGGCGCGTCGGCCATGCTGGTGGCGACGTTCGCGACGGTTCGCGACGTTTATGCCAACCGTCCTGAGGGTGTCGTCATCTACGGCCTTTTCAGTTCGATGCTGGCGTTCGTGCCTGCGCTCGGCCCTATCGCCGGAGTATTGATCGGCGAGTTCTTGGGATGGCAGGCGATATTCATTACTTTGGCTATACTGGCGATGCTCGCACTCCTAAATGCGGGTTTCAGGTGGCACGAAACCCGCCCTCTGGATCAAGTCAAGACGCGCCGATCTGTCTTGCCGATCTTCGCGAGTCCGGCTTTTTGGGTTTACACTGTCGGCTTTAGCGCCGGTATGGGCACCTACTTCGTCTTCTTCTCGACGGCTCCCCGTGTGCTCATAGGCCAAGCGGAATATTCCGAGATCGGATTCAGCTTTGCCTTCGCCACTGTCGCGCTTGTAATGATCGTGACAACCCGTTTCGCGAAGTCC
>NZ_VPDB01000065.1:0-16538 GCF_013417925.1 Acinetobacter sp. YH12218 | reverse complement strand
AATGGGAGTGCATGAGCTGTGGTACAGCTCATGATCGAGATATAAACTCAGCTCTAAACATTCTTGCGCTTGGGCATAAGCGTCTAGCTGTAGGAATCACCCTCTTTTAAGGGGGTGAGGATGTCAACTGCCCATGCTTGTTGTTTGGGTTGGTCATAAATCCCGGTTAATGGTGGATGTGCGCCTGCAAAAATAGGCAGATCCCATTCTTTTAAATCGACAATTTCAGTTTCTACGGTACTGTAGTCATAGCTTTCGATTTCTGAAAGTAGCCAGTTTGCAATCTTAATTGCCGTACGGCCTTCGCGGACACTGCCGACAATAATATGAAGTTTCATCGTATTTCCCGTCTTGTTTTAAAGTCTTGCATTAAATTAATATGAATTCGATCTGTTGCATATACAGAAAATGTATCGAGTCGATTGATAGTTATAAAAATAGTGATAAAAAAAGCTCCCGAAGGAGCTTTTTATTTGCTGAAACTTAGATCAGTTTCACGCCTTGTTGACCGGTAGGGGTCACTTTGAAAATTTCAACTTCAAAGGTGATATTTTTACCAGCTAGAGGGTGGTTGAAATCCACTTCGGTAATGTCTTCACCTACAGTTTTGATTACTCCATACAGACTTTGTTTGGCTTTATCTTCAAACTCAATCATATGGCCTTCAACAGGACGCTGCTCAAATTTGACGGTATCAAATTTTTGTACGTTTTCTGGGTTCCATGGACCAAAAGCATCTTCAGGAGGAAGGCTTACGGTACGGCGGTCACCTGCACGTAAACCGAATAAAGCTTTCTCAAAACCCGGTAATAAGCTGCCATCACCCATGACAAGGCTGACAGGTTCAGCACGGCTACGGGTATTGTCAATTTCTACGCCATTTTCAATAGCAACAGAAAAGTGAAGGTCTACTTTAGAGCCTTCTTCAATACGAGTTTCCTCGTTAGGATTGATAAAATCAGTCATTTTGCGCTTCCGCACGTTGAATTCGGTGTTTTTCTAAGAAAAACGTATCGATAAGAAGCAGAATCGTGCCTAAAGTAATGGCACTGTCTGCAATATTAAATGCAGGAAAGTGGCTGTTGTTGTAATACACGTGAATGAAATCCACCACATAACCTAAAGATACACGGTCAATTAAGTTACCGATTGCGCCTCCTAAAATCAGGGCAATGGCAATCGGAAGGACTTTCACGTTTTTTGGCATACGCATGAGCCAAAATACAAAAATGACAGACACAAGTCCTGCGAGTGAAGTAAAGAAATAACGTTGCCATCCACCGGCATCGGACAAGAAACTAAAGGCAGCGCCATAGTTATGTAGTAATGTCCAATTTAAAAAGGGCATGACAGGTACAGGATCTGCGTAGTTCAGATGTGTACTTGCAATCCATTTGGTCCATTGATCCAAAATAATGGCAACAATGGATAAGCCCACCCACACTAAATTGTGTGGGTAGAATTGAAAGAAGCCCTTTTTTTCTTGTGGATTAGGCATATTTTCTCTCTTCGCCTTGACCTGTAGGAAGGTTAATAATACAACGAGAACAAAGACCTGGATGTTCGTGATGTGTATTCACATCTGGCAGTACATGCCAGCAGCGTGCACATTTTTCACCGTCAGCAGCAGAGACTTTGACATTTAAACCGTCAAGGTCAGAGGCTTCGCCTTGTGCTGCGTCAAATTCATTAACAATCACTTGAGAGGTGATGAGGACAAAACGCAGTTCTTCACCGAATTTGTCTAAAACAGCTTTCAGTTCAGCATTGGCCCAAAGTTCAACTTTGGCAGACAAGTTTGAACCCACAGTTTTTGCAGTACGTGCAGCTTCAATAAACTTGTTTACTGCAGATTTGACGGTGATCAAGGTTTGCCATTCAGCTTCAGTCACCAGATTCGCTGTAGAGGCTACAGGAATGTCATACCACTCCGCAGTAAATACATATTTCTCAGATTGCTCTGGAATCAACGGCCAAGCTTCTTGTGCGGTAAAGCTCAAGATAGGAGACATCCAACGGACAAAGGCTTGAACCAAGTGATACAACGCCGTTTGTGCAGAATGACGCGCTGCTGAGTCTGCTTTGGTGGTGTACTGACGGTCTTTGATGATGTCGAGGTAGAAACCACCCAAGTCATTAATACAGAAGTTGGTCAATGCGCTGGTCACGATATGGAAGTTCATATCTTCATAGGCTTGTTGAATGGTTTTTTGTACTTCCGCCGCACGTTGCAAGATGTATTGATCAAGCGCGATCAATTGATCAACAGGCAAAGCATCCGTCGATGGTTTGAAGCCATTTAAGTTGGCCAACAAGAAACGCAACGTGTTACGGATACGGCGGTAACCATCTGATGCACGGCTAAAGATTTCTTTACCCGCAGTCATTTCATAACGGTAGTCTGCAGACGCGATCCAGAAACGTAGACCATCTGCACCCATGTCTTTGATGATGTCTTGTGGAGTGATCACGTTACCGATCGACTTCGACATTTTGCGGCCTTTCTCATCCACAACGAAGCCGTGAGTCAATAAGCCTTTGTACGGTGCACGGTTGTTAATTGCCATAGACGTCAACAATGAAGATTGGAACCAGCCACGATGTTGGTCAGAACCTTCAAGGTACAAGTCAGCAGGGTCTTGCAATTCTTCACGTTCACGAAGCACTGCAAAGTGTGTTGTTCCAGAGTCAAACCAAACGTCTAGCGTATCGCGAACCGCATTGTACTGCTCTGCATCTGCACCGATAAACTCAGACGCATCACGGTTATACCAACCGTCAATACCTTCTTGTTCAATCAGCTTCGCCACTTCTTCGATCAGCTCAGGTGTACGCGGGTGAAGTTCGTTAGTATCTTTATGCACGAAGAATGGAATTGGCACGCCCCATGTACGTTGACGTGAAATACACCAGTCTGGACGACCTTCAATCATCGATTGGATACGGTTTTTACCCCAATCCGGTACGAAGCTGATGTCATTTTCAATCGCGTTCAATGCACCTTGGCGTAAACCTTTTGCATCCATGCTGATGAACCATTGCGGTGTTGCACGGAAGATAATCGGTGTTTTATGGCGCCAGCAATGTGGATAGCTATGTTTGATCACCACATGTGCCCAAAGTTTGCCTGCTTCAGTTAAAGCAGCAATGATTTTTGGATTAGCTTTGTAGATGTGCTCGCCTGCAAAAATTGGTGCAGTCGGTAAATACACACCGTTGCCGCCAACTGGATTGTCGACTTTTAGGTTGTACTGTAAGCCAACTTTATAGTCGTCCACACCATGGCCTGGCGCGGTATGTACAGCACCTGTACCACTGCCGTCTGTGACATGCTCACCTAAGATTACTGGTACTTGGCGTTCAGCAATTAACGGATGTTGTAGTACTAGGTTTTCAAGTTTTGCACCAGCAAACTCAGCAATCACTTCAACTGCGTTAAAGCCATAACGCTGCGTTGCAGATTCAACCAATGATTTTGCAAGGATGAAGTTTTGCGCTGCTTTGTCTTCGCCAGTTGCTTTCACCAATTGGTATTCAAGCTCAGCATGTAGAGCAACCGCTTGGTTGGCAGGCATAGTCCAAGGCGTGGTTGTCCAGATTACGATATCTGTAGAATCGCTAACTGTAACACCTAGGCGTGCAGATAAATCAGCTAAATCAACAACGCTAAAACCCACGTCAATCGCATCTGATTTTTTGTCTTCGTATTCCACTTCAGCTTCAGCTAAGGCGGAACCACAGTCTAAACACCAGTTGACTGGTTTAAGACCCGGCTCAATATGGCCTGCTTTGGCAATTTCACCGAGCGAACGAACGATGTCTGCTTCTTGTTTGAAGTTCATGGTGAGGTAAGGATTGTCCCAATCACCAAATACACCCATACGCACGAAGTCTTTTTTCTGTAATTCGACTTGGGTGTAGGCATATTCACGGCAGGCTTTACGGAAAGTTGAGGCATCTACTTTTACGCCGACTTTACCGACTTTTTCTTCAACTTTCAGTTCGATTGGAAGACCGTGACAGTCCCAGCCTGGTACATACGGTGCGTCAAAACCGTCCATTACACGGCTTTTGATGATGATGTCTTTCAGGACTTTATTCACCGCATGGCCTAAGTGAATTTGGCCATTTGCGTATGGAGGGCCATCATGAAGCACATATTTTTTCTTGCCAATACGCGATGCACGAATCTGCTGATAAATGTTGTCGGCATACCACTCTTCTAACCATTTCGCTTCACGTACTGCGAGATTTGCTTTCATCGCAAATTCAGTACCTGGGAGGTTTAGCGTGGCTTTATAATCCACTGCATTTTCAGGAGTTTGCTTATCGCTCATGCAAGTTGTCTTCCAAATTTATCAGCCCGTTGACTGACGCGTTTTACAATAAATAATCGGGGTTTAAAAGGGGAAATGAGGGTGCTGACCTCGAAACTCAAGGAGCTTTTCGACGTCATCATCAATTCCCGCTTTCAGTGCTTCAAGCGAAGGGTAGTCCTTTTCGCCATGTAAAAAGTTCAAGAACGTCACCCGCATTAACAGGCCATACAGATTAGCAGAAACATCAGGAAAATGTACTTCTAATCGCCATTCAGGATGTTCCTGTTTAATCGCGGGACGCGTACCAACATGCCCTGCACCAAACAGGGCAGAGGGTGCATAACCTGCAACCCCTAATTTTTCAGCATTTTCGCTTTTTACTTTATCTGTTAAAGATTCGGTTTCACAAATGACATCGACTGCATAAATGCCATTTAAACAAGGTTTATGACGGTTTAAACGCACATTAATGGTAGGAAAATTAATCGTGCGACCGATTTGATCGCCATACTGCACACGACCTGTGATGCTATATGGACGACCTAAAAGTTTTGCGGCATGGGCAAGGTCGCCTGCTTGTAATGTCTGACGAACCAGTGTTGAACTGACACGTTCGCCATCGACTTCCACATTTTGCAGTGCTGTGACTTGGAAGCCGTATTGGCGTAAAAATTCGCTATTGCCTTGACGGTTTTTGCCAAAGTGGTGATCTTCGCCCAAAACTAAACTTTGTGTATTAAGCTTATTTTTTAAAATATCGGCAAATTCTTCAGCGCTGAGATTACGAAAGGCATTGTCAAATTTCGCCACCACAATATAGTCGACGCCTAGTTCAGTTAAATATTCGACTTTTTCACGTAGTGAACTGATTCGAGGCGGTGCATCATAAGCTTTAAAGAATTCAAGCGGTTGTGGCTCAAAAATCATCACAGCTGTTTTTAAGTTTTGTTGCTGTGCTATGTCTTTGAGCTGGCTGACCATCGCTTGATGACCCAAATGTACACCATCAAAATTGCCAATGGTCACGGCAGTTTTGGGGAGTTCTAAGTGGGGCGCTAAAGCATTCAGACGGAGCAGCTTCATGGGCGAATCAATTGTTGAAAATGTTTGAGGGCTATATATTGCCATAATCTTCTGCGTTCGTCTTGTTGTTGTGTTTTTACTCAAGTTTTTTTATGCAGAGATGAATTTACTATCAATAAAATAAATTATAAAAATAAATATTAATCAATTTTTCTTGTTTAATGGTGTGCTTAAACTATAGACATTCCATTTTGATGAGCATCATGCGATGAAAATGCCATTTTATCAACTCCAGCATAAACAAGACTTGATTCGTCATTTCACCCCAAACTGGTTTACGGTGGTGATGGGCACAGGTGTGGTGGCCCTCATTTTACCATCTATAGCGGTGGCGCCGCAGTGGATGTGGTCCTTCGGAGCAGCGCTGTGGCAGATCAGCATCGTGTTGTTCATATTGTTTAGTGGGATGTATCTCAGCCGATGGATATTGTACCCACAAGCAGATTTTCCAGCATCCAGTGATGAGTTTATTTCTTGGGGCGATCCCCATGGCACTGGCACCCCTGATCAATGGCGCATTGAAATTTGGCACCACGCTATACACAGAGTTTTTGGGCATGAGCATCATCACATGGGCTGAATATTTATGGTATGTCGATGTGTTGATGTCAATAGCGATTGCATGGTGTGTTCCATTTCTGATGTTTAGTCGTCAGCAACATGCGCTGCAAGGCATGACCGCAGTATGGTTATTGCCGATAGTGGCTTGCGAGGTGGTTGCCAGTTCAGGCGGTTTATTGTTGGCGCATTTACCTGCACAGGCCCATTCTGTCCATATTTTGCTGGGGAGTTATCTGCTTTGGGGGATCTCAGTATTTCCTGCATTTGCCATCTTAAGCATCTTGTTGCTGCGTCTGGCTTTACATCAATTGCCAAGTAAGGAAATGGCGATCAGCAGTTGGTTGGCCTTAGGACCGATTGGGACAGGGGCTTTAGCGCTGTTACTTTTGGGCGAGCAAGCCCCACGTATTTTGACAGCAGTAGACTTGGCAGATTTAGGACAGGTGTTGCTTCAAGGCGGCGTGTTCGCAGCCCTTGTTCTGCTCGGATTTGGTGTATGGTGGTTTGGAATCGCTATACTCATCACGCTAAAACATTTACGAGATTTACCCTTTAATCTCGGGTGGTGGGCGATGACATTTCCATTCGGCGTTTTTAGTTTGGCGGTCATCAATTTGGCGGAACATACGCAATTAAATGCTATCCAACAGTGCGGCACCTTTTTTGCAGTTTTGCTCTGTACGCTTTGGTTATTGGTGATGCTGAAAACTATACAAGGGTTTTATCGTGGCAGCTTATTTTTTTCTCCGTGTTTAAAAGCGTATTGTGATGCTCAGAGCACATCTTAAATTATGTCGGGTGAATGTAAATCCGTTGAAGAAAAATATAGCGCGTTGGCTTTGACGGATTTCAGCAAACAAATATAGAGCTTCTGCAAGCGTGTGATGCAGTTACGTTATTTTGCTATCCAAGCAAAACATTCATGTATAAAATTTGCGCGTATTTTCAAGAGATCAACAGGTTTCGAGATATAAACTTGCTTGTAGTGTAGGTGCTAGAGTAAGGATTATGGATTAAAACAAAAAAGATAAAAATAAGGATCGAATTATGTGTAATCAAACCAGTTTTTGGGATGATGCCAAAGGATTATTAGAAGAATGGTACGTCGCTTGTACCTCTAAAGAACTCAAAAAAGATCAGCCTTTTTCAGCCACCCTGTATGGTAAAAAATTTGTTCTGTTCCGACAAAAAGATGGAACAGCCGCTGCATTGCTCGATCAATGTGTGCATCGTGGTGTACCTTTGTCTAAGGGTAAAATGACCGATGGCTGCGTGACATGTCCATATCATGGTTGGTCGTATCAGGGCGATGGGCATGTGGCGCATATTCCTAGTGTCAATGGACAATTTTTTCCAGAAAAACCGCATCCCTTTAAACAGCGTAGTTTTGATGTATGTGAGCAAGATGGGGTGGTATGGATTTATCTCGGTGAAAAGCCCAAACAGGAACGCCCGGAAATATTTAAATTACCGTTTTATGATCAAGCCGGCTGGGTCAGCTATTACATGGTCGGCAGTTATGATGGCGAGATGGGCGCTGTTGCACAGAATATAATGGATGTAACCCATACCATATTTGTCCATGAAGGCTGGTTTCGTTCAGAGTCGGGAAAAGCCGTGGATGCCACCATAGATGTCGGGCCGCGCAAAGTAGTCGTTGACTATCATGACCATGATGCAGATGTCGGCATGATGCCATGGCTGACCAATCCGCATGGTGCTGAACAGGTCCACCGCGACAGTTTTATCGCGCCGAATATTACCTTGGTGGAATACCATTGGGGAGAGCCATCGGGCATGGTGTTTAATAGTCTGATTAGCCCTGTGGGGCCGTATGAGTCACGGGTTTATACCTGTGTCAGTTATAAATTTCCGATTCCAAAATTGTTGTCTAAGGCATTGATGCCGGCTGTGAATGCCTATACTTGGGTGGTCAACAAACAAGACATTAAAATTTTGTCAGCGCGAAGAGCTGGCATCGAGCATATGCCGATGACCCATTCGCATAGTGTGAGAGGGGATATGGCTCATATTGCCTTAGAAAAGATTTTAGATGCCTTACGTCATGACCAACAATTGGCACCATCTTTTATTGGCAAGCGGCCGATGCAATTTCAAATTTGATAGCATTCAAATCTGTGTGAGGAATTTATTTTCTGAGCAATGTGATTTTTGAAGATGATTTTTTCTGCGCACGTGCAAATGTATGCTATATGAAGGCATCAATTTGAGGAGACCGCTATGCGTCAGCAAATCGCTTTAATTATGGCACTGCCGAGTGAATCTAAAGGCTTGTTTGAAGCCGCAGGCATTGAAGTACATTACAGTGGTATTGGTAAAGTCAATGCCGCATTTAAAGCCTTTGATGTGATTCAAAAAACCGGATGTCATACTTTGCTGAATTTGGGCACTGCGGGAAGTTCACATTTTGATGCACATGCTTTGGTTGAAGTAGCTCAATTTGTACAACGGGATATGGATGTATCGCCTTTGGGTTTTGATGTGGGGGTGACGCCGATGGATACCGATCATCCTGCTGAAATTCAGCCAGAGAGCATGTTTAGCCATTTGCCTAAAGGAATTTGTGGTACAGGCGACAGCTTTGAAACTGGGCTGCCGAAAGTACCGTGTAATCTTGTCGATATGGAAGGCTACGCAATCGCTAAAGTATGTAAAAAACTGGGTGTTCGCTTTGTATCGGTAAAATATATTACCGATGGTGCGAATGACACAGCGCATCTGGATTGGGAAGAAAATTTATTATTCGGCGCAAAGAAATTATTGAAATTATATCAAACAGTCAAATAAGGCATTTAGCTAATTTCGGTCGGCGACCATAGAATGCTATGGTCGTATGCCAATTCGACCCAATTCAATTTACTTTTCTGGGCGTGGAATTACACCGTAAAGCATCATATGAACGGTATGTTGAATAATCCGTTGTTGCATACTGCGATTACGTAAGGTTTTTCCAGTGACCATTTCCATTTGGGTTGCAAAGTCAGCATAGTTTTGCGTAATTGCCCAAATGTTCAGAATTAAAAGTTCTGGATCAATATCTTTTGAAATTTTACCTTGCTCTTGCCAGTTGCTGATGACTTTGGCTTTGCGTTTAACTAATTTTTTTAGTGGGCCTTTTAAAATTTCAAGAATGTGTGGTGCGCCCTGAATGACTTCAAGTGCGAACAAACGTGAGGCTTTCGGTTGCGTACGAGATACTTCAATTTTCTGCAATAGATAATTGGTGATCGCTTCTTCAGGCTCAAGGTCTGCTTCCAACATTTGTAGCGGAGCAAGCCACTTTTGTAGAACCGTTGTCAGAACTTCAACATAAAGCGCTTCTTTATTTTCATAGTAATAGAAAATATTCGATTTATGCATTTCTGCAATCTGTGCGATCTCATCCAAGCTGGCGCCATTGAAGCCATACAGGGAAAAGACATCCAGTGCTGCATTAAGCAACTGGTGGCGTTTCTGGGTACTCTTTTTTTGTTCCATTAGCTCTTTTAAGAAAATGAAAAGGGAATATTGAATTGTACGGCAAATCAACAGATTTGTGCACAATCATCGTTTTTAATTTTATGAATTTTGGCAGTTTATTCTATTCAACGGTCAAATAAATACGACGAATGCCATAATATTTCAAATAATCATTTTAGGGTGAAATTTAAATAAATCATTATTTTTAGTCATGGATTTATATGATTTGTCGTAATTTTTGTGATGTATTTGTCAACAGGCGATAAATCTCCCCTCAATGCAAAACATGGTTTTGTTGCGATATTGCTCTTGAACAGGACAGGAAGTCACACGGTTTAAGTGATGATTTCCTGCACAAGTACAGCTTAAGTGGCCAAGACAGCTTGTAAGACTTGTTGTTCAAGTTCAGTAAATTCAATGCCTTTTTTTCGTGGACGGGCCAAATCGACACGAAATTCTTTGGCAATATGGCCTTTATCTAGCAAGATAATTCGGTCTGCTAACTGCACGGCTTCACTTACATCATGTGTGACCAAAATTGCGGTAAAACCCTGTTCAGTCCAAAGTTTTTCAATCAAATTCTGCATATCTAAACGTGTTAAGGCATCGAGCGCACCCAGTGGTTCATCTAGCAGCAAAATGCGTGGTTTATGTGACAAAGCACGTGCCAGTGCAGTACGTTGACGTTGCCCCCCTGACAGCTGTGTTGGCCAAAGCCCTGCTTTGTCTTTTAAACCGACTTTTTCGAGGAGTGCTGTAGCATTGGCGTGTTGGTCTTTGCTTAAACCAAGTTGTACATTTTTCTCAATGCTACGCCAAGGCAGGAGGCGAGGGTCTTGGAACATCACACGAATATCATCACTGGTGATGCCTTCACGAATATGACGTGCAGACTTAAATTTAATTTCGCCATAACTCGGTTTTTCTAAGTCGGCGATGAGGCGAAGCAGGGTACTTTTACCACAGCCACTACGACCGACAATTGCTAAGAATTCACCGGGTTGAATATGTAGGTCAAGGTCTTTAAGGACTTTAACATCGCCATAAAATTTGTGTAGTTGTTCAATCAGGATCTCTGCGCCCAACACCGCATGGGGATTGATATCCTCGACAGAAGAACGCTGAGGTTGGGTTGAGTCGTCTGCATGACGGCTTATGCTTAAATCGGTCATCACATGCTCCTTATTTTTGGTAACCCGAGTGCCAACGGAGTAAATATTTTTCTAAGGCAACAGCCAGTACATCGGCCAATTTACCGAGTAGGGCATACAATAAAATCCCGACCAAGACGATGTCGGTTTGCAGAAATTCACGTGCGTTCATGGTCATATAACCGATGCCGGCTTGTGCAGAAATGGTTTCTGCCACAATCAACAGAACCCAAACGAGCCCGAGTGAAAAACGCAGACCAACCAAAATAGACGGCATCGCCCCCGGTAGAATGATTTCTTTATACAGTTGCCAGCCACTCAAACCGTAGCTTTTGCCCATTTCAATCAGTTGAGGGTCTACAGAACGAATACCATGATAGGTGTTGATATAAATGGGAAAGAATACGCCAATAGCGACTAAAAACAGCTTGGCCGATTCATCGATCCCAAACCATAAAATCACCAAGGGAATCAGGGCAAGAGCAGGAATGTTACGGATCATTTGCAGCGTGGTGTCGAGTAGCGTCGATGCTGTTTTGGATGAACCATTTAGCAGCCCTAAAAAAAGACCTAAACCACCGCCGACTAGAAGTCCCACCAAGGCCCGACCCGCACTGATTTGAACATGCTTCCACAGTTCACCACTGATCAGTAAGTTCCAAAAGGCCACCACCACCGCACTTGGCGCAGGCAAAATACGACTTTCTAATAGCCCTGTAACTGAGGCAATTTGCCATACAATAATTAATGCAATAGGAAACAACCAAGGCAGCAAACGCTGCCCGAGTTGTGTTCCACGTGAAACCTTCGGTGCTTTGAAGGTTTCAACAGAAACAGTTTTGGACATTAGGCCGGCTCCTGAATCTTTTCAGCTTTTTTATTTTCATCTGGGGTGTAGTTGTTCGCGACAATCTCACCAAATGGGCCGGTTAGGTTAGGTTGAACCAATTTTTGACGTGTTTCCAATGGCAGTAGTGGGAACACCAATTCTGCAAAACGGATAGACTCTTCTAGGTGTGGGTAACCAGAGAAAATAAAGGTGCTAATCCCGAGATCGGCATATTCTTGGATACGTGCGGCGACGGTTTCAGGATCACCAACGAGTGCCGTACCTGCACCACCACGAACCAATCCAACACCTGCCCATAAGTTTGGCGATACTTCTAATTTGCTACGGTCGCCATTGTGCAGTTCAGCCATACGGCGTTGCCCTACAGAGTCCATGGTTTTGAACTTGGCTTGTGCGGCTGCAATGGTGGCATCGTCGACATATTGGATTAGCTCTTCAGCTGCTTTCCATGCCTCTTCATTGGTTTCGCGTACAATGACATGCAAACGAATGCCATAATTCAGTTCACGCCCTTTGGCTTTGGCTTTTTCACGCACTACTGCAATTTTTTCTTTTACCGCAGCAGGTGGCTCACCCCAAGTCAAATAGGTGTCAACTTGATCTGTCGCTAATTCAACAGCAGCCTCCGAAGAACCGCCAAACCACAGCGGTGGATATGGTTTTTGTACTGGTGGATAGAGTAATTTGGCGTCGTCCACACTCAGGCGTTCGCCATGGAAGGTATAGCTTTCACCAGTATGTGAACGGGTTAAAATTTCACGCCAAATGGTGGTGTATTCCGCGGCAGTTTGGTAACGCGTCGCATGATCTTCATAGACACCATCCCCCTTGAGTTCTTGCTCATCACCGCCTGTAACTAAATTCAGTAAGATACGACCGCCAGATAAACGGTCAAATGTTGCAGCCATACGTGCAGTCAGTGCAGGCGTTGTCACCCCTGGACGTAGCGCGACTAGAAATTTTAAATTTTTAGTGGCATCGATCAAACTTGCAGCTGTAAGCCATGGATCTTCACATGAACGACCTGTCGGAATCAGAACGCCTTCATAGCCAAGATTATCCACCGCTACTGCAATTTGCTTCATGTAGGCATGATCGACTTGGCGTGCACCTTTACTTGTTCCTAAGTAGCGACTGTCACCGTGGGTAGGGATAAACCAGAAAATTTTCATGTTCAGTTCCTTGTATTTTTGATGGCTCGGGTATCAATGTGATGAAGGTGTCCAAACTTGCTTTTGGACTTGAATGTTGTTTGGAATCAGTTGGACTTGTTTGAATAAGTCCGCAATATTTTGCTGTGCTTGTATGACCTCAGGTGTCAGCGGGCGCACAGGAGAGGGTTTAGATCGGCGAGAAAAGGCTTGCGCAGCAATGTTCTTTTGCAGCCCTGTGCTGTTTTGATAAATCTCTAAAGCCACATTTTGGTTCTTCACAATCCACTGATCGGAAGCGTCTAGGGCCTTCAAAAATTTAGCTGGGGCATCAGGGTGTGCTTGAACGACTTTTGGATTTGCCACATAAAATGAATAGGTCTTTGGAAAATCACCGGATTGAATCAGCACTTTAGCCTGAGCATCCAACTCCGCTGCAGATAAAAACGGGTCCCAAATGGCCCATGCATCAATTGATTTTTTATCAAATGCGGCCCGTGCATCTGCTGGTGGAATCCAAATTGGTTGGATATCGCTCCAAGTCAAACCGGCTTTTTCTAAAGTTTTGGCTAATAACTCATGCGCACTCGAGCCTTTTTGCACAGCAACACGTTTGCCACGTAATTCTTGAATGGTCTTGATTGAGCTATCCGCAGGAATCACGACAGCAAGCGACTGTTCAGGCACCACTTCATAGCCAATATAATTCAGGTCTTTATTGGCAGCTTGGGCAAAAATAGGCGGGGTGTTGCCGACATAGCCATAATCCACCGCACCGACCGCAAGGGCTTCTAACATTTGTGGGCCAGCAGGGAACTCCTTCCACTCAATGTGAGCGCCGGGAAATTGTTGTTCAAAGAGCTTTTGTTCACGGGCAACCAGCAAATTTAAGGCTGATTTTTGAAAACCGATAACCAAGGTTTTTACGGCTGTTTCAGCTGGTTTTTCACGATCCTGCTGTGCTGTTTCTTGTTTTTGGCAGGCACTGAGTCCAAAGCCAAAAGTGGCTAAAGTCAGTATGGAAAATGTTCTTAGAATACGCATGGAATCGCCCTTATGCTGTGGTCGGCTTATTTGATAATGGCCGACTCAATATTTAATTTATTTGGAATTAATTTTTCGTTATAAAACGCATCAGCGACTTGCTGCTGCTCCTGCGCCACTTGTGCAGTAATCGGTGTCACTTAATTGCCTAAGCGTGAAATAGATGTTTTAAGCACATCTAGACCTAAGCCTGTTTTGCCTTCGAGTAACTTGGCCGCTTCATCTTGATTTTTTGAGACCCATTGCGTGGTCAAATTCAACTCATTCACCACAGCTTGCAGGACTTTTGGATTTTCCTGAGCAAATTTACGATCGGCCAAATAGAACTGGTAGTTCTTCACCAAGTTTTCGCCATTGGCAATGGTGCGAGCATTAAGTTGATGCTCAGCAGCAGAAAGGAACGGGTCCCAAATTACCCATGCATCGACTGCACCTTTTTCAAAAGCAGCACGTGCATCGGCAGGCGGTAAATACACGACATTGATGTCGCTAAATTTAAGCTGATTGGCTTCCAATAGCTTGAGTAACAGGTAATGCACGTTTGAGCCTTTGTTTAAGACCACACGTTTACCTTTTAAGTCCTGAATACTGTGAATAGCCGAATCTTTTTGCACAATTAACGCTTCAGCTTTTGGAACAGCAGGTTGGTTGGCAATGTAAACCAAATCAGTTTGAGCGGCTTGAGCAAAGATAGGCGGTGCTTCACCGACTTCACCAAATGACACGCTGCCCACATTGAGGCCTTCAAGCAGCTGTGGACCCGCAGGAAATTCGACCCATTTGATATTTACACCTTGGCTTTTTAAGGCTGTTTCTAAGGTTCCGCGTTCTTTTAAAATTGGCAATAAGCCATATTTTTGGAAGCCGATATTTAAGGTGACATTTTCTTCAGCCTCTTTTTTGCCACAGCCCGACATCATCATGGCACCCACAACCGCTGTAGACAGTACAAGTGTTTTTGTCCAAAGTTTTGCTTTGTGCGTACGCATGTGTTGCTCCTATAAAGGTCTAAATGTGCAGAACTGTTGATTTATGAACACATAAGCTAAAGAGTTTTCTTTTTCGAAAAAAATAAGAAAACTTAAATTTAAAATCAGGAAAAAAGATAAATAAATATCAGCAAAACTTATGAAAAATTATGATTTTAGAAAAACATATAATGTGTCAAAGTATTATTTTAAGTTATTGAAAATTATTCATTTATTGTATTTATTTAAATGATAGATATCGTTATTCTGTGGCTTGCATAGTGATTTGAGAGCCTAGACAAAGGATTCGGCATAACCTTATGCAAAATAATGCTATTCAGCGCATAGAAAAAGCCACTTTAAAGTGACTTTTTACAAACCAATGAGTTTCTTTGATAGTTATATAAGGCCTGACGGGCATTCGGTAAGTCATCGACACTGACTTGTTCAAAACCTTGTTCAAGGAACCAATGCGCTGTTCGTGTGGTCAAAATAAACAATTGTTCAATACCTATATCTCGCGCTTTTTCTTCTAAATAATGCAAAATTTGGCTACCGCGATTTGATTTTCGATACCCCGGATGCACAGCCACACACGCGATTTCAGCAGAGCGTTTTTCATCCCCTGTGACAGGAATCGGGTACAACGCAGCACAGGCCAAAATCGTACCGTCACGTTCAATCACTGCAAATTGTCCAATTTCATTTTCTAAACGCTCGCGTGAGCGATAAACCAAGATACCTTCTTGTTCGAGAGGGCGTAAGAGATTGATTAAGCCACCAACATCTTGAATATCGGCAGTACGCACTTCTTCATAATGCGCATCGGTGATCATGGTGCCAGAACCGTCACGTGTGAACAATTCTTCGATCAATGCGCCATCATAGGCATATGAAATAAGATGAACACGGTGTACGCCTTGTAACGAGGCATCTTTAGCAACGCTTAAATGCAGGGCAATATCAGGATTAGAATCTTGATATTGCAAAATATGCTGATCAAGTTGATGAGGTGTAATTTCGCGTTGTAGCTGCCCATGTTCATTGTGCAAACCGTGTTGTTTGCCCAAGAAAATCAACTTATCCGCTTCTAAACTGATCGCGGTTTTGGTCGCAACTTCTTCAGCCAATAAATTAAACACTTCTCCTGTAGTGGAATAACCTGTCGGCCCAAGCACCACAATGTTTTGGCTCTCTAAATGACGTTGAATTGCGTCGATATCGACGGAACGAACTTCACCAGACAGTTGAAAATCGATACCATCACGAATGCCATACGGTTTTGCCGTGACTAAATTACCTGAGACCACATCAATACGCGCGCCGTACATCGGTGAGTTGGCTAAACCCATAGATAGGAGGGCTTCAATTTGCAGACGAATGGAGCCAACAGCATTCATCACAGCAGGTAAAGATTCGCGAGTGGTGATGCGACGATGATGATGAAACGGTGTCTGGATGCCGCTGCTTTGTAAATTATGATTGATTTGCGGACGGGCACCATGCACCAAAATTAGACGAATACCAAGCGAGTGTAATAAGGCAATATCGTGAATAATGTGTTGAAAATTTTCATGTTGCAGCGCTTCACCATCAAACATGATGACAAAGGTTTTGTTGCGATGCGCATTAATATAGGGTGCAGAATGACGGAACCAATGCACATACTGTAAGGTTGTGCTGGAAGATGGTTCAGTGATATTCGTTTGCATGCCTATGCCTGTTTATTCGCTTTGGTATGGATGATTCTAAACAAAAACATATGACAGCGGAAAGCAAATTTGACATCCTCACCCCCTTAAACGAGGGTGATTCCTACAGCTAGACGCTTATGCCCAAGCGCAAGAATGTTTAGAGCTGAGTTTATATCTCGATCATGAGCTGTACCACAGCTCATGCACTCCCATTCTCTTATTCCAAGATCTGTCTTA
>NZ_VPDB01000064.1:0-16819 GCF_013417925.1 Acinetobacter sp. YH12218 | reverse complement strand
GACCACATCTCCCTCTTGGCGACCGTTTATCATGGTGAGCCTTGCACTCTGTATGGGCACTATTGGTACAGCGCTAGCTAGTCCTCTGTATCCCATTTATCAACAACTTTGGGGACTGCTGCCGAGTCATATCACCTATATCTTTGTTGCCTACATGTTTGGTTGCCTAGCGACCTTGCTGTTTTTAGGTCGTACCAGTAACAGTTTTGGTTTTTTAAGAACCCTGCAAATCGGTATGGCGTGCATCATCTTAGGTTTAAGCTTATCAGTGTTTGCCAGTAATGCACTGTGGTTATCTATCGGGCGCTTTATTATCGGGATTGCCTCGGGTTTAATTAGCACCTCAGCCATGCTTGGCTTGGTCTATACCATTCCTGAACAGCATAAAAATAATGCACCGCAGCTGAGTTCAATCATTACCGTGATTGGTTTTGGTCTTGGCCCATTTATTGGTGGGGTGATTGCCCAATTTTCGGAACAGCCTTTAGTCACCCCTTATATCCCTGTGATCTTTGGGGGTTTGGCATGTCTAATTGGGTTGTTTTTTATTCGCACACCGAACTTTGAGCCACAGCCTTTTTCAGTGGCACCACATTTGGAATTGCCTGAAAAGCGTGATCATTCACGATTTTATATCGCCGGACTGACTGCCTTTTGTGCCTTTGGCTCTTTTAGCTTATTTGCATCACTCGCACCCTCTTTCGTCAAAGATGCGATCCCATGGCATGGCCCTTTGGTCAGTGGTAGTGCCATTGCAAGTATCTTGCTGGTTTCCGCTGTCGTGCAATTTATGGCGAAATCGATTCCTTCTGAAAAATGTGTCAATGCCGGCTTAATGGTGTTAATACTGAGCTATGCACTTCTTGCCCTATGTATGACCCAACACTGGAGTGCATTGTTTTTTATTAGCGATATTTTAGTGGGTGTCGGTCATGGTCTGGGGCTTTTAGGCGCATTTGGCTTAGTTCATCAAATGACCAACAATCAAAACCGTGCTGCGGTGATCTCGACCTATTTATTTATTGGATATCTAGGCACCATTATTCCAATTATTGCGGCCGGTTATTTATCTGATCATTTTGGCTTGATGGTCGGTGTTTTAGGTTTTTGTATTGGCGTAGGTTTATTGTGTATCGGCTTATTGCTTTGGCACCGCAGTCTGAACACCAATTAACCACTAAACTTATTCAAGAAGCATCTTGTATTGGGTGCTTCTTAAACCCAAAAACAATTAAGAAACCCTATAAAAATCAATCAAATTAAATTAAGATCTTGTGTGATGTGATTCAAAAATTTTAAAAAATGCTAAAAATTCAATGTCAAATTAACACTGCAGAAAATCAAATCATCGCCAACAGCGAATACGGGAATATTCACTATATTTTACCCTTTGAATCCTTACCGCAATTAGAAACCTATGATTTTATCGTTTGGGGCTTTTTACCCATTGCTATGCGCCTTGGCATCCCGCTGCATGTAGAAGGACCTATTTCAATACAAACCCTCCACTCCGCACGTGAGGTTTCAACGGTCTGGGCCGCTTGGTTACCTGATTTATATCAACCAGTCATGCTCAGTGCTGCATCAATCATTCAAACACCACCAGCAAACCAACCCACTCAAAATTTAAGCTTTTTTAGCGGTGGGATTGACTCCACATATAGTACATACAAAGCTTTTCTTGAAAATGGACAAGACTCTGATTGTCTCACTGTGCATGGAATGGATTATAAATTTGATGACCATGAAAAATTTCAGGCCTTAATGGATCAGACCCATAGTTTTAGAAGCCAAGTTTTTAAGCAAAGTCGCGTGGTAAAAACTGATGCTTACGCGCTGTACAGTAAATATGGCTGTAACCCTAAAGGTTCGCATGTCACACATATCTTTTCGCTGTTTTCCTGCGCTTCGATTTTTGAACATTACCAGCAATATCGAATTTCAGCCGATTACCGTTTAGATCAACAATTATTCGTTCATCCCTATGGCTCAAATACGGCATCCAACCGATTGATGAAGAACCGATCTGGGGTCTTAATCACCCTCGACGATGATGTCACGCGATCACAAAAAACCGCATTTTTAAGCCAATCGAACTTAGATTTACAAACCCTGTCGATCTGTGTGAACTATACGGCTCGACCTAAAAATTGTGGTCAATGCAGCAAATGTATGCGCACCAAAGCCATGTTTTATGCCACTAGCCCCGAAATTCCCGATATCTTTTTAGATCGTCGCTTTGAAAAACAGTGGTATCAATCCATTCCATTAAGTTCAAAAATCAATCGTGCTTTTTTAATTGATATTTTGTCAGCGGTCGAAAAATCTTCGCAACAGCAACAATTTCCAGACTATGCAACACTCAAAGTCAAAGTTGAAGCCGCATCGAAAAGAGCAGCAATCAATCCTTTTTATGGGATGAAAATGAAAGATGTGCTGAGAACGATCTTTAAAATCATTTTGGGCTCAAACCCTCGCTAAACGATGTAAAAAAAGCACGATGTTTTCGAACATCGTGCTTTGGATGGATCTATCCATAGGTGAAATGAGGAGCTCAATCGTTTTATTACTTTCCGATACAGAACGATCCAAAAATCTTCCCGAGTAAATCATCTGCACTGAAATCACCCGTAATTTCACCTAAGGCATTTTGCGCCAAACGTAGAGACTCGGCTACCAACTCACCCGCATGATAAACCACCAACTGCTCACGTGCTTCTGCAAGATAGCGCTGAGTGCGCTTCATTGCATCTAAATGACGTGTTCGAGCAATAAAGGTATCTTCCTCTGGTTGAAAGCCTGCATGCGCTGTAATCGCATCAATAAGCGCTTGAACGCCGGTTTCTTGTTTAGCCGAAACACGAATATGTCGAAAACCGTTTAAATCGGTAATTTCTGCGGTAGATCCCGTCAAATCGCATTTATTACCAATCAGCATCAAACGCTTCGGTTCAATATGATCCGCGAAGTACGCTTGAGCCAATTGCAGTGGATCTTCGCCCTGACTTAAGTCATAGACCAAAAGTAACAAGTCAGCTTGCTCAATTTCTTTAATTGCGCGGCGAATCCCTTCTTTTTCGACGATATCACCGGTTTCACGTAAACCAGCGGTATCGGTCAAAGTAATCGGCAAACCATTGAGGCTTATTTTTTCATGTAAAACATCACGTGTCGTACCTGCAATATTCGTCACAATCGCACGTTCCACACCCGCCAAAGCATTGAGTAGAGATGACTTACCTGCATTAGGTTTACCGGCAATCACCACTTGTAAACCCTCACGTAGTAACTGACCTTGACGAGCAGACTGCTGTACAGCATGGACCGAGCTTGCCACTTCATCCAATAAGCCCAAAATCTTACCATCCGCCAAAAAGTCGATTTCTTCTTCAGGAAAATCAATCGCTGCTTCCACATGCAAACGCAAATGGATAAGTTTTTCTAGCACCGTATTAACCTTGCTCGAAAAGGCACCTTGTAATGAACGTACCGCAGAACGTGCCGCTGCTTGTGAGGTGGCATCAATCAGGTCGGCAATCGCCTCGGCTTGCACCAAGTCCATTTTGCCATTTTCAAAGGCGCGCATTGAAAATTCGCCCGCTTTTGCAGCAATAGCACCCAATTCAAGTAACCGTGCCAATAATGCATTTTGAATAACGGGGCCGCCATGACCTTGAAGCTCCACCACATCCTCGCCCGTAAAAGAGTGCGGATTTGGAAAGCAAATCACCAAACCTTCATCCATGATTTCATTCGATGCATCATAAAACTTACGGAAACCAGCAAAACGAGCTTGAGGTAGGGATTGCTGCGTTAATGCTTCTGCAATGGCATAAGATTTGGGACCAGACAGGCGAATCACGCCGACACCACCACGACCCGGCGGTGTGGCAATTGCTGCGATGGTGGTTCGGTTTAACATAAAATTCACCTAAAAATTTTCAAACGACAGATAAAGAAAAATCCGCCTAAGATTACCATCTTAAGCGGATTTATTCAGCCCATCAGCAATGCTTAGTTTGCTGAGTCAGCCGCTTCACGTTTTAAACGGTCTTTTTCAACTGATTTGTTAATCAAACCTTGTTGAAGAATAGTAATACTGTTGTTACAGATCCAGTAAAGCACAAGGCCCGCAGGGAAGAACAACATAAATACCGTAAAGATCACTGGCATGATTTTGAAGACTTTCGCCTGCATTGGATCAGCCGGTTGTGGGTTCAAACTTTGCTGAATGAACATGGTCAAGCCCATTAATAGCGGCAAAATAAACCATGGATCCATCGCAGATAAATCTTGAATCCAACCTAACCACGGCGCATGACGTAGTTCAACAGACTCCATCAATACCCAGTACAAAGCAAGGAAGATCGGCATTTGGAGCAATAACGGCAAGCAACCCGACAGTGGATTCACTTGTTCACGTTTATACAATGCCATCATTTCTTGCGAGAAGCGCATACGGTCTTCACCGAACTCTTCTTTCATGCGTTGCATTTCAGGTGCAATCACACGCATTTTCGCCATAGAGCGGTAGCTCTTCGACGACAATGGCCATAAGATCAGTTTCACCAGAATCGTCAATAGAATAATTGACCAACCCCAGTTACCCACTAAACCGTGGAAAAACTCAAGACCGACAAACAATAATTTCGCAATAGGCCACAACCAACCGTAGTCTACAGTTTGGTTTAAACCAACCGCCAATTCTTTTAATTCAGATTGGATTTTTGGACCTGAATAGAACGTTGCATCTACTTCTGCCACAGTTCCTGCAGGAACATTGATTGCAGGTGAAGTGAACTGAATAATGTTCATATCATCAGTAGATTTACGTGACTCAAGTTTCGCAGCATAAGGCTGACCATTGGCTTGCGTTAATTTGATCTGTCCAGGAATCCACGCACTCACGAAGTAATGCTGAACCATTGCAACCCAACCGCCAGTTGCTTCAACATTCAATTTTTCTTCATTGAAGTTGGCAAATTTAAGTTTGTTGTAATGTTCTTCAGGCGTACCCCATGCACCACCAAGGAATGTACCTAAAGTGAAAATACCTTGATCAGATTTACCTGGATCTTCAGAGTTGTCGCGTTTAAGCTGACCAAACATCTGACCTTGCCAGTTCTGAGCACTGCGGTTCACGATTTTATGATTCACAACAACAGGGTATTCACCTTCAGTGAAGTTAAAGGTTTTAATAACCTCTACACCATCTGCTGTTTTATAAACCATTGGTACTGACAAAACTTTTGCTGTTTGGCCATCTTTACCCTTCACAGCTTTTGCGTCATTTAACGTATATGAAGATTTTTCAATCTCATAGGTCGGACGTCCTTTCGGATTGCTGTCAGGGCCATTAAGACCAATTAAGCCAGACTGAGCAACATAAGTCCGTTTTGCATCGCTTTCAAGCATTACAAACGGTTCATCGCTGTCTTTATTTTTGTCATGATTGAGTAATTCAATACGAACAATATCGCCACCCTTTGGATTAATCCAAAGATGGTAAAGGTCAGTTTGTACTGAAATTAACTGTTGACTAACAGGTGCAGTGGCATCTGTTGTTTGTTGTGTAGCAGCATTATTTGCTTGCGGCACATCAGTAGCAGCCGTAGCTGTCTGGCCATTTGGTAAATCGGCAGATACTTCATGCGTTACCACCGCAGCATTTTGCTGAGGTTTTTGTTCCGCATTTCCATAATCTTTCTGCCAAGCCAAAATGAGCAAATATGCGACAACAAACATGGCCCCTAGAATTGCAATCCTGGCCCATTGTTGCATAGGTATTACCCCAAGTGGTTAGAGTGATTTTGGTTCAATAAACGTTCACGAAAGGGTACAGCAACGTGAAGCGTTTGAGAATCTATTTGCTGAAATGAAATAAAACGAATTGCTTTTGATGGAACAGGATCATAGCCTGAACCGCCCCAAGGATGACAACGGCAAATACGCTGAACAGCTAGACACACTCCACGTACAGCACCATGTTGATGGACTGCTTCCAAAGAATATTGAGAACATGTTGGAATATAACGACAGCGTGGTCCCAATAAAGGACTAATCGCAATCTGATAGAAACGAATGAGCCAATGCAGTAAACGAACCATTGGTCATCTCTACGCTTGTGGGGAGGTAGCTATTTTTTTATGCTTATTTGCAAGGCGCTGCAATTTTTGCCAAGCAAATTGTAATTGCTGATGCAACTCTGCATTCGGTACCGCCTCTATGCCCATTTTTGGCATAACGACAATATCTAATACATTAGACTGCTGTTGATGCAGGCGAAAACTTTCGCGTGCAAGTCGCTTTACTCGATTTCTTTCATGTGCGCGGCGCACTTTTTTCTTAGCAACAACAATACCCAAACGGCTATTCGGCTGTTCGGAGATTTTTGCTAGAAATAAGAAATGGGGTTGATGCACTTTAAAAAGCGCACCATCGAACACACTTTTATAATCGGCAGCACAGTGTATTCGCACATCTGTGCTAAAGCCGTAAAGTGTTGTCATAACACCCAAGTCTTGACAGTCTTAACTGAAATTAAACAGTTAAGCTGTGACGACCTTTCGCACGACGACGCGCTAATACTTGACGGCCAGCTTTAGTAGCCATGCGAGCACGGAAACCATGAACGCGTTTACGTTTCAACTCAGAAGGTTGGAAAGTACGTTTCATATCGAAACTCCAAAAATGATCTTTCAGTAAAGGTTCGCGATTTTAGTGCTCATTGCTTGAGCTGTCAATGAAAAACACGCTTTCTTTCAAAATCTAGGCTGTGATATATCAAGATAATATAAGGATTAGAAATCAGTTATAAAGGTTTAAATTAAAATACTCACAAACTAAATCATTGTATATGTTAATTATTTAAGTTATCTTCAAGTTTACTCACAGATTTATCCACAGTCTCGAATTTGTGAATTGGTTTTTATGAATTTAAATTTGAATTTAAACCAACCCTCGAGTTATCCCCAGAATGGGTCGATCTTATAAATAAATTCAAATTTTAAAATTTAAATTTATTACTATTAGTGTTGATATTTTCTGTGGAAAACGCATTTTTAGATTTAAAAAACAAATAATTATATTGTGGATAACGATGTTTTTATAATTTTGATAGTTTGTGGATAACTTTGTGCTACAATTTATCCACAGCTTGCGGATAAACTTATCCACACGTGATTTAAATTTAAATTTAAACTCAATTTGCGTTTTTTTGATCGATTTCGACTGATTTGTTCATGACAGATGTGGATAAGATGGTTAGAATGGCTGCCCGCTTAGGCGGGGTTGAATTATTTTTTTACGTACAATGGACTGAAATAGGGGTTTCACATGCTTTGGACAGACTGCTTAACTCGCTTGCGACAAGAGCTTTCAGGAAATGTCTATACAATGTGGATACGCCCACTGGTGGCAGAAGATGCAGGTGATAGTCTAAAACTCTATGCACCGAATCCGTATTGGACGCGCTATATTCAAGAGCACCATTTAGAACTGATTTCAATTTTAGCGGAACAGTTGTCTGAAGGTCGGGTACGTAAAGTTGAGATTTTGGTTGATTCACGGCCTGGTGCAATTTTATCTGCAGCTGAACAACCAGCAACAACCACCGCAGCATTAGAGTCAACACCACAAGTATCGGCACCGACTCGTCCTAAAAAAGAAAAAGAAGAGACGTCTTCAAAAAATAACCGTAAGCGTCAGCTTAACCCATTATTTACCTTTTCCTTGTTTGTTGAAGGTCGTTCCAATCAGATGGCGGCAGAAACCTGTCGTAAAGTCTTGACGCAGCCCGGTGCTTCGCAGCATAACCCGTTATTTTTATATGGACCGACTGGTTTAGGTAAAACCCATTTAATGCAAGCCGTAGGTAATGCATTATTGCAAGCGAAGCCGAATGCACGTGTGATGTACATGACGGCTGAAAGTTTTGTACAAGACTTTGTGAGCTCGCTACAGCAAGGTAAGGTCGAAGAATTCAAGAAAAACTGTCGTTCGCTAGATTTGTTATTGGTGGATGATATTCATTTGTTGGCGGGTAAAGAGGCCAGCTTAGTTGAGTTTTTCTATACCTTCAACGCGTTATTGGATGAATCTAAACAAATCATTTTAACCTCAGATCGTTATCCAAAAGAACTGACTGAGCTAGATCCACGTTTGGTTTCACGTTTTTCATGGGGCTTATCGGTGGGTGTTGAACCGCCTGATATTGAAACCCGTATTGAAATTTTACTGAAAAAAGCGGAAAGCAATGGGGTGGAACTTCCACGGAATTGTGCGCTGTTTATTGCTCAACAAGTGGTTGCTAATGTCCGTGAACTAGAAGGTGCGCTGAATAAAGTCGTAGCCATTTCTCGTTTTAAAGGCACCCCAATCGATCTAGATGTGGTGCGTGAATCGTTAAAAGATGTGTTGGCAATTCGTGCGCGCACCATCAGTACTGAAAACATTCAGCGTGTGGTGAGTGAATATTTCCGTATTCCATTGAAAGAATTGGTTGGTCCAAAACGTACACGTATTTATGCACGTCCACGTCAGTTGGCTATGGGGCTAGCACGTGAACTGACAGGGGATAGTTTCCCTGAAATTGGTATGGCTTTTGGTAATCGTGACCACAGTACTGTGATGCATGCCTGTGAAAAAGTACAAAGCCTGCGTGAAGAAGATCCAATCTTCAATGAGGACTATAAAAACTTGCAACGTCTGCTGCAAAGTTAAGTCTTTTCGTTCAAATTCTGTTCTTGCAATGCGGTATATTCTGCCGCATAGTACACTGCTAAAAAATTAATTTATTTTGTCTATCTTCAGTTTTTAGAGGAATGTATCGTGCGTTTAAAAATCGCGAAAGAAAGCTTACTGAATGTTCTATCACATGTCGTAGGAGCGGTTGAACGTCGCCATACCTTAAATATTTTATCCAATGTAAAAGTACAGGTAACTGAGCAAGCTTTGACCATTACCGGTTCAGATCTTGAAGTTGAACTGGTTGCAAGCACACCACTTACTGAAGGTGCATGTTTACAAGCAGGAGTGACGACTGTTCCTGCACGTAAATTGATGGATATCTGTAAATCATTACCGTCAGCGGCATTGATTGATTTGCAAATTACTGAAGATCAACGTTGTATTTTAAAATCTGGCAACAGTCGTTTTGTATTGGGTACTTTGCCTGCAGAAGACTATCCATTATTAACCACTGAAAATACTCAAGGCACTCAAGTCGGTGTGACTCAACGTGAGTTAAAGCGTTTATTTGAAAAAACGTCTTTTGCCATGGCGGTTCAAGATGTGCGTTTTTATTTGACGGGTACTTTGCTTGAAATTGATGAAAATCAATTGCGTGCAGTAACGACCGATGGTCACCGTTTAGCGATGTGTGAAACAGTGGCAAGCTCGAATGCGACACAAGCAATGCAAGCGATTGTTCCACGTAAAGCTGTAGGTGAATTGCAGCGTCTATTGAGTGTTGAAGACGAGCAATTATCGTTGTTAATTGGTCGTGAATTATTAAATGTAACGATTACCATTGCCAGCCGTGATAAAGAGCAGGGTGATATTACCGTACGTTTCACCACAAAATTGATCGATGGTAAATTCCCTGACTACCGCCGTGTGATTCCACGTGGTGGTGATAAAAATGTGCGCATTGCACATGATGTATTTAAACAATCACTACAACGTGTGGCGATTTTAAGTAATGAAAAATTGCGCGGCGTATTCTTGAAGTTTGATGCGGACACTTTACAACTTCGTGCCAATAACCCTGAGCAAGATGAAGCTATCGAAGATCTCGCAATTCAATATGCTGATGCACCGATGGAAATGTCATTCAATGCACAGTACTTATTGGAAGTTCTGAATGTATTGGATGGTGATGATGTTGCAATGACCATGACAGAAGCCAACCAATCTGTATTGGTACAAGATCCACAACAACAAGATCAAACCTATGTTGTGATGCCAATGCGTGTTTAATTCGGACTGACGTCTCAATTATTATGCATATCACGCGTTTACATGTAGAACGTGTTCGAAATTTAAAGACGGTTGCACTCTCTGGGTTGCAACCGTTTAATGTCTTTTATGGGCAAAATGGTTCAGGCAAAACTTCTGTATTAGAAGCAGTACATTTGCTGGCAACTGGACGTTCTTTTCGAACCCATATTCCGAAAAATTATATTCAAAATAACAGCCCTGACGCTGTCGTCTTTGCGCAGTCTGCAACAGACCGCATTGGTATGCAAAAAATGCAGTCGGGCGAGCAAGTGATAAAAATCAATGGCGACCTTGTGGGGACACAAGGGCAGTTGGCCAAGATTTTACCGCTACAACTCATCGATCCACAAAGTACCGATATTATTGATCATGGTGCGAAGCCACGACGTCAACTTTTAGATTGGTTGATGTTCCACGTGGAACCGGAGTTTTACCATGCATGGCAATATTATGCACGGGCATTAAAACAGCGGAATAGTTTGCTGAAATCACGACGTCATTTGAGTCTGTCTGACTTAGAACCGTGGAACAAAATGCTCAGTGATTATGGTGAGATATTACATAGTCTGCGCAGTAATGTGGTGGAACAGTGGACTCGATATTTCCAACAAGATCTCCAAGCCTTATTGCCGCATTTAACAGTGACGTTGGAATATAGTGCAGGCTTTCATGCCGAAACAGGGCTGTTGAATGATCTGACCAATCAGCACTTTAAAGACTGCGAACGTGGCTATACTGAGTATGGTCCGCACCGTGCAGATTTAAGGTTAAAAACCGCTATGGGGGATGCAGATGTTGTGCTCTCTCGTGGGCAAAAAAAGTTATTGATCATGGCGTTAAAACTGTCACAGATAGCAATGCTACATGCTTGTAATAAGGAAACTGTGGTATTATTAGATGATCTGACAGCAGAATTAGATTTAACCGCACAACAGCGTTTAATTGAGCGTTTAAGCCATCTTGGTAGTCAAGTTTTTATTACCACTTTAGACCATGATTCAGTGCAAAAACACTTACATGATTTATCTATTTCTTATCAATTATTCAAAGTTGAAAATGGTACGGTGCAGGCTGTTGTGCAATGAAATACCACCTTTGGATAGACCTATTTTTCACTAGGGAGAAACCATGAGTTCAGAAGATCAAGCTGCTTCTCAAACAGAACAAACCATAGAAAAAGCTTATGATTCCTCTAGCATCAAAGTATTACGTGGTCTAGACGCTGTACGTAAGCGTCCGGGCATGTATATTGGTGATACTGACGATGGTACTGGCCTACACCACATGGTGTTTGAAGTTGTCGATAACTCAATTGATGAAGCGTTGGCAGGTCATTGTGACGAGATCAATGTCACCATTCATGAAGATGAATCTGTAAGCGTATCGGATAACGGTCGTGGTATTCCTACCGACATTCACCCAGAAGAAGGTGTTTCTGCAGCAGAAGTGATTTTGACGATTCTGCATGCGGGCGGTAAATTTGACGATAACAGCTATAAAGTTTCAGGCGGTCTACACGGTGTAGGTGTATCCGTGGTGAATGCGCTTTCAAGCAAGCTCGAATTAACCATTCATCGTGCAGGTCAAATCCACCAGCAAGAATATAAACACGGTGATTCCGTGTATCCATTAAAAGTGGTGGGTGAGACAGATCGTACAGGTACACGTGTACGTTTCTGGCCAAGTGCTGAAACCTTCAGTCAAACGATTTTTAATGTCGATATTTTGGCGCGTCGTTTACGTGAATTATCGTTCCTGAATGCAGGTGTGCGAATTGTGCTACGTGACGAACGTATCAATTTAGAGCACGTTTATGACTATGAAGGTGGTTTGTCTGAGTTTGTGAAATATATCAACCAAGGCAAAACTCATCTGAATGATATCTTCCATTTTACCACTCAAGCGGATAATGGCATTGGTGTAGAAGTTGCATTGCAGTGGAACGATTCTTATCAGGAAAATGTTCGTTGCTTTACCAACAACATTCCACAAAAAGATGGCGGTACGCATTTAGCGGGTTTCCGTGCTGCATTAACCCGTGGCTTAAACAGCTACATGGAAAGCGAAAACTTACTCAAAAAAGAGAAAGTGGCGGTTTCTGGTGATGATGCACGTGAAGGTTTAACTGCGATTGTTTCGGTGAAAGTGCCTGATCCAAAATTCTCTTCGCAAACCAAAGAAAAATTGGTGTCGAGCGAAGTGAAAACTGCGGTTGAGCAAGCCATGAATAAATCGTTCTCTGAATATCTTTTAGAGAACCCACAAGCCGCTAAATCGATTGCAGGCAAGATTATTGATGCAGCACGTGCGCGTGATGCAGCACGTAAAGCACGTGAAATGACACGTCGTAAGAGTGCGCTGGATATTGCTGGTTTGCCAGGTAAATTGGCCGATTGTCAGGAAAAAGATCCTGCATTGTCTGAACTTTACTTAGTCGAAGGTGACTCTGCGGGCGGTTCTGCAAAACAAGGCCGTAACCGTAAGATGCAAGCGATTTTGCCGCTGAAAGGTAAAATCCTCAACGTGGAACGTGCACGTTTTGACAAGATGATTTCTTCACAAGAAGTGGGAACACTGATTACTGCTTTAGGTTGTGGTATTGGCCGTGAGGAATATAACCCAGATAAACTGCGTTATCACAAAATCATCATCATGACCGATGCTGACGTCGATGGTTCGCACATTCGTACGCTACTGTTGACCTTCTTCTTCCGTCAAATGCCAGAACTTGTGGAACGTGGATATATTTATATTGCACAGCCACCGTTGTATAAGCTGAAAAAAGGCAAGCAAGAACAGTACATCAAAGATAATGATGCGCTTGAGACTTACCTGATTTCAAATGCAATTGATGAGCTTGAATTACACATCAGTGCAGAAGCACCAGCCATTCGTGGTGAGGCTTTAGCGGGTGTGATTGCGGATTATCAAACCTCTCAAAAGAGTTTGCATCGTCTGACTGTACGTTATCCTGCAAGTGTGTTGGATGGTTTATTGGCAGTAGAAGGCTTTAAGTTAGATCAAGCAAATAACCAAGACTATGTACAGACTTGGGGGGAGCAGCTACGTGCCAATATTGAGAAAACTCAGCCTAGCTTACGTCCTGAATTAAGCTTAGAAACGTTTGAGCATGAAGATACCGAAGGCAATAAGTCAGCGACCTATTTCCCGCGTATTACCATCTATGTTCATAACTTACCGCACCAATACTTGTTAGATTCAGGTCTATTGGGTTCAGGTGAATATGCGCGTTTGCTCAAAAATTCGAAGAGTTGGTTCACATTATTGGAAGAAGGTGCTTACCTGCAAAAAGGCGAGCGCAAAATTCCAGTGAGTAGCTTCCATCAGGTTTGGCAAAACATCCTACAAGACTCACGCCGTGGCATGATGATTCAGCGCTATAAAGGTTTGGGTGAGATGAATGCTGAACAGCTTTGGGAAACTACGATGGATCCTGAGAACCGTAACATGCTGCAAGTAACGGTACAGGATGCGATTGAAGCTGATCGTATGTTCTCTTGCTTGATGGGTGATGATGTGGAACCACGTCGTGCTTTCATTGAAGAAAATGCGTTAAATGCGGATATTGATGCCTAAATTCTGATTACAGAATCATTCAAAAAAGCACTCTTCGGAGTGCTTTTTTTTGTGCTATCTTAAATAAAATTGAATATTAAATCGCCAATTTGTGTTTTATAAAATTGACTTATTCTGATGCTAAGCTCAAATCTATTTGAACTTAGCAGCTAAAAATAAGAGGTCTATATATGATGGACAATCAACTTGAACACATTCGTGACATCTGGGTAAATGCATTTTTTACCGGAAATTATACTGTTTTAGCCGAATACGAAGATGAGCACTTTAAGGTGGTTTATGAGCAAGACGGGCGTGTCGAAAGTAATTATGTCCGCTATGAACGTATTGCACATGCAGTGAAAAATGGGGTTTGGAAACCACAAAAACCAGACGTAGAATTTGAAGAATATGAGTTTAATCGTGACCAAACGGAGTGCAAAATTTTAATTGGTTTAGCTGAAACACAGCAGCAAATACAGGAAATCTGGCATTTTGATCAGACCTGGAAAATACAAGAATTACGTTTTTTAAAGGCAAAAAAAGCCCATCCTTCTGCCTTATCTTAAACAATAAAAAGTTTAAATTGATGTCGTGAGTGGAGATAAAATGCATCCATCTTGCAAATGTGGATAAGTTTTGTGAATTTTCACATTTAATAGTGTTCAGCATCAAAGTCATTTATAATTGTGGATAATATCATTTAAAAATATTTATCCACAAAAAGGTGGTTCGATATTTTGAATTTAAAAAATAAAAATGAATTTAAAACCAAGATTTGAATTTAAAAATGGCTTTTGTGGATAACTGTGGCAATGAGTTTGATGTGAAGTGTATTTTTTGAATTCATTTATAAAAGTAGGATAAAAGCTATCGCTGAATTTTTAGATTCTTTCTGAATAGAAATGCCTTAACGATGCAATAACCAGTTGGATATGAACATTCGATTTTTTGAATATTTTTTAGATTTATAGTGTGATTATTATTGTGAAGTATAAATAAAAAATCGCCGTGGAACATTTAAATTTCACGGCGATTGATTTTTGAACTTAAGTTAGCTTTTCTTAATAATGCAAATCTAGGGTTTTGCTTTTTAAATTAAGCCTCAAAACTGCTTTCCATTTCTTCTAATTCCATCATTAATTCAAGCATTTGCTCTTCGACTGATTCGAGTTTGGCTTTTAACTCTGTTTGCTCATTCATCAGTTTGAGTAAGTCATCTTTACGACTGGCTTCATATAAAGCACTGTCTGCTAATAATTCCTCGATTTCGTTTAAGCGTGGCTGAATTTTGCTGATCTGCGCTTCATTTTTTTCAATGTTTTTACGAATCGGGCGGGTCAATTCACGTTGACGTGCAGCTTCTTTACGTTGCGCTTCTTTATCGACTTTGGAAATCGTTGGTTTAGTTTCAACTTGAGATTTGATGGGAGTCGGGGCTTGTTGACTATTTTTCATCATGTCGATCCGCGCTTGACGCAGCCAATCGGCATAAGCCACGAGGTCGCCATCAAATTCGCGACATTTCCCATGATGTACCAACAATAATTCGTCACAAACGCTGGCAATCAATTGACGTTCATGCGAAACCAAAACCACAGCGCCTTCAAAATCTTGTAATGCCATAGTTAGGGCATGACGCATATCGAGGTCTAAATGGTTGGTCGGTTCATCTAGAATTAAAACATTGGGGCGCTGCCAAACAATCAAAGCCAAAGCTAATCGTGCTCGTTCACCGCCTGAAAAGCCTTCACTTGGCGTATCCATGCGTTCGCCACTAAAACCAAAGCTGCCTAAGAATGAACGTAATGCCGCTTCACTGATTTTTTTGTCAGCGATTCGAGATAATTGCAACATTGGGCTGGCATTGCCATCTAGAGCATCCATTTGATGCTGTGCAAAATAGCCAATATTCAATAGTTCAGAGGCTTTGCGCATCCCTTGTAATAAGGGAAGGTCACCAACCAAGGATTTAATTAAGGTTGATTTACCCGCACCATTCATTCCCAGTAAACCAATGCGACTGTTTGGGGTAATCTGTAAATTTACATTGGTGGCAATCAGTTTGTCACCATAGCCAATATCGACATGTTCCATTTGTAACAGTGGTGAGCTCATTTTGGTTGGCTCACGGAAACTAAAGGTAAATGGCGTATCGACATGTGCGGCAGAAAGTTCTTGCATGCGTTCTAATTGCTTAATACGGCTTTGCGCCTGCTTAGCTTTAGTGGCTTTGGCTTTAAAACGGTCAATAAATTTTTGGAGATGCGCACGGGTTTCGAGTTGTTTTTCATAGGCTTGTTGCTGTTGTGCCAAGCGCTCAGAACGGGTGCGTTCAAAGGTCGAATAGTTGCCGGTGTAAAGCGTCAGCTCTTGATTTTCAATATGTAAAATATGATCAGTCACCGCATCTAAGAAATCACGGTCATGTGAAATTAAGATCAGTGTGCCTTCGTAAGCTTTTAACCAATCTTCTAACCACAAAATCGCATCTAAGTCTAAGTGGTTTGTTGGTTCATCGAGTAATAATAGGTCTGAACGGCTCATTAGGGTACGCGCAAGGTTTAAACGCATACGCCAACCACCAGAAAAGCTTGAAACATTGAGTTGGGACTGATGTTCAAAGAAACCTAGGCCAGCCATCAGTTGTGAGGCTTTGGATGGAGCTGTATAGCCATGGATTTCATCAAATCGGCCATATAAGTGTGCCAGCGCTTCATTGTCTAATTGTTCTGGATGTTCAAGTTTATGTTGTATATCCCAATATTCTTCATCGCCTGATAGAACGAAATCAATCGCTTTCATATCCAACGCTTTGATTTCTTGCGCCATATGCGCGACGGTCCATACTGCAGGACGTGTTAATGAACCACCATCAGATTCCATTCCACCTAAAAGCGCAGAAAAAAGAGTCGATTTACCCGCACCATTTACACCAGTTAAGCCGATTTTCCAGCCTGGATGCAATTGCATAGATGCTTTTTGAAATAAAACACGCCCACCGCGACGAATGGAAAGTTGGTCTAACTGAATCATGGAACTAACTAAACAAGAAGAATGTGGGGCTATTCTAATGGATGGCTTTGCAAAAGAAAAAACAAAGCATCGCAACCATCTGAAAAAATGTGACAGATTCCACGTATTTAGGTATATTGAACGGGCTTTAGTATTAAAAAAATATTTCAAGTTGTTGTTTTAAATGGATTAATAAAACATATTGGAAATATAAGAAATGAGAAAAGGA
>NZ_VPDB01000063.1:0-17571 GCF_013417925.1 Acinetobacter sp. YH12218 | reverse complement strand
GCGCTGTAAACTGGATTCCGAACTAAAAATCTATAATCAGGAAATCAATAAAAGAAGAATTGGAATTGAGCATGTATTTGGCAGTTTGAAAACCTTCAAAATTCTTGCTGAGCGATATCGCAATCGAGGCAAAAGACTAGCATTGAGATTCAATCTAATTGCTGGAATTTATAACTTAGAGCTGAGTGAAAAATGACTTATGAAAGAAATCTAATAATCTTTTAAATAAAATTCATGGATTCGATTTATATATATAAATTCACCTTTATTTTAATTATTCAATTTTATTTAAAATATATTTTTATTTTAAAATAAATATTGGAACGATATTTGCTAACTATAAATAGAAAATCGCATTTATGCAGAATAATTTTAGCTTTTTATAAATTAGATCAAGTTTTTAATGTTTTAGGTGGAACGAAATGATGCAACAGAAAAGCTTTGTAAGCCGTTTAAAAAAAATGGCACTGATATTTAGCGCAGCAGGTCTCTGTGGTGCAGGCTTGATAACTCAGCTACACGCCGCAGATAAAGCAGCCTTTGTATACATTGGCCCAACTAGTGATCATGGATGGACCTATTCACATGATCAGGGGCGCATTAAAGCTCAAAAGGCCTTAGCTGGAAAATATACAACCACACATATTGAAAATGTCCCTGAAACCGCCGATGCCGAACGTGTAATCCGAAATTTAGCGCAACAGGGCAATAAAGTTATTTTTGGGACGTCTTTTGGTTATATGAACCAAATGGAAAAAGTGGCAAAACAATTTCCAAATACCGTCTTTATGCATGCGACAGGTTATAAACAAGGCAAAAATCTTGGGGTTTATGACGTACGTACTTATGAAGGTGCATACATGCTCGGTGTTGTCGCAGGACAGCAAACGAAAAGCAACATCTTAGGTGTCGTTGGTTCATTTCCAATTCCAGAAGTTATACGTAATATCAATGCTTACACACGTGGTGCACAAAGCGTCAATCCTAAAATTAAAACCAAAGTGATTTGGGTCAATTCATGGTTTAACCCAGGCAAAGAACGTGATGCAGCTTTAGCACTGATTTCTCAAAAAGCAGATGTGTTGATGCAAAACACGGATTCTCCAGCCGTGGTGCAAGCAGCACAACAAAAAGGCGTATATGCCTTTGGTTGGGACTCAGATATGAGCAAGTTTGGACCTAAAGCACAATTGGCGGCTTCAGTGTTGCACTGGGAAAAAATCTATACCCCAGTCATGCAGCAAGTCGCAAATAAAACATGGAAACCAAGTGCAATTTGGTATGGCGTGAAACAAGATGCGGTCAAAATTGAAGCCTTTGCACCATTTTTAGCACCTGCTGTTAAGCAAAAAGCCTTAAGCGTACAAACCGCAATTCAAACTGGAAAATTACATCCATTTGCAGGCCCTGTATATAAACAAGATGGCAGTTTAGCGCTCGCTCAAGGTAAAAACATGACTGATGCTGATCTCAACAAAATGAATTATTACGTGAAAGGCGTAGAAGGGGTTTTACCTAAATAATTTTGAAACATACAAGCTGTGACCAAAAGTGCATCTCACTTTTGGTCCTATAAATTTACGTTGAAGAGAGCTTAAGTTATGAATGCATTTCAACAAGAACCTGCGACCCCATTCGATCGAGCTGAGCATAAAAATGTCATTCCTCGTCTTGAGCTCATTAATATTTGCAAGAGCTATAACTCACTCAAAGCCAATCATCAAATTCATTTAACGGTTCAGCCCGGTGCCATCCACGCCATTTTGGGAGAAAACGGTGCGGGTAAAAGTACCCTGATGAAGATCATTTATGGGGCAACACGTGCAGATGAAGGCCAAGTCATTTGGAATGGCAAAGAGGTCAATATTGATAGCCCATCAGCCGCAAGAAAGCTGGGTATTGGTATGGTTTATCAACATTTTTCACTATTTGAAACCTTAACCGTTGCTGAAAATATTCTGTTGGGACTCGATGAAAAAGTAGATTTAAAACAATTGCATGAACGTATCGTTGCCGTGTCTGAACAATATGGATTACGTGTAGACCCACGTCGTGAAGTCTTTTCTTTGTCAGTGGGTGAGCGTCAACGCGTCGAAATTATTCGCTGTTTATTACAAAATCCATCCTTAATCATTTTAGATGAGCCGACATCGGTACTTACACCTCAGGCGGTCAAGCAATTATTTAAAACCTTGAAATTACTGGCTTCTCAGGGCGTATCTATTTTATATATCAGTCATAAATTACATGAAATTAAAGAACTTTGTGATGAAGCGACGATCTTAAGAAACGGTCTGGTGACAGGACATGTCTATCCAAAAGATCAGTCAACCAGTGACTTAGCGCGTTTAATGATTGGTCGAGATTTGCTAACTTACCAACATGTGGATTTTTCTGGTCAAAAACAACAGCTTTTCTCTGTTGATGATTTGAATTACGAATCTGAAGATCCATTTGGGGTGTCGCTCAAACATATCCAACTGGATTTGTATGGTGGTGAAATTTTAGGAATTGCAGGTATTTCGGGCAATGGCCAAGCGGAACTGCTGTCTTTACTTTCAGGTGAGCAAGTTTCAGTAAAAGGCAGCATTGTTTTTCAAGGTGTCGATATTTCACTGCAAAGTGCAGGACTGCGCCGTGATCAAGGGTTGGGCTTTGTACCTGAAGAGCGTTTGGGACGAGGTGCTGTTCCAAATATGACGCTGTCACAAAACGGTTTATTAACCGCTTTTCGTAAAGAATTAAGCGATTGGGGGCTAATCAATTTTACAAAAATGCGCGCCTTTGCAGAGCAGTGTATTGAAAAGTTTGGCGTCAAAGCCTCAGGTGCTGATGCTGAAGCTCGATCACTTTCGGGCGGGAATTTACAGAAATTCATTGTCGGACGTGAAATTCTACAAAACCCCAAAGTGCTGATTGTATCGCAACCAACATGGGGCGTTGATGTAGGCGCAGCAATGTTTATTCGACAAACCCTGATCGATCTATCACGCCAAGGGGTCGCAATATTGGTGATCTCTGAAGAATTAGAAGAACTGTTTGAGATTAGCGACAGAATTTGTGTACTTGCCGCAGGGCAATTGTCAAAACCGATGAAAACCACGGATACCAATGCCGAGCAAATCGGTCTATTGATGTCGGGTATTTCCAATACTTCAAACTCTACAGAAATGTCTCTGAATCAGGCACATGCCTAGCAATGAAAGGATAAATCCATGCATTTATTAGAACCTAGAGAGCATCCCTCTCAAATGATGAAATGGCTGTCTCCGATTATTGCGCTTTTGGCAATGTTGGTGGTGGGCAGTCTGTTATTTTTAGCCTTAGGTGTTGATCCGCTCAATGCGCTGTATATCTTTTTTATCGAGCCTTTAACCTCGATCTATAGCTTAAGTGAACTTGCGATTAAAGCTTCACCCCTGATTTTAATTGCGTTGGGTTTAGCCATTGGTTTTCGTGCCAAATTATTCAACATCGGGGCCGAAGGTCAGCTGACCATGGGCGCTATTTTTGGTGGCGGAATCGCAATTTTATTTCACGAACAAATGGGGTGGTGGATTTTGCCGCTCATGGTGCTGATGGGGGCAATTGGTGGCGCATTGTGGGGACTCATTCCGGCATTACTCAAAACGCACTTTAATGCTGAAGAAACCCTGACGACGCTCATGATGAATTATGTGGCCTTATTTGTTCTTTTATATCTGGTCAATGGGCCGTGGCGTGATCCTGATGGCATGAATTTTCCACAATCAGTCATGTTCAGTGAGTCTGCGACATTACCCTTAATTTGGGAAGGGACTCGAGTCAATGCATCTATTTTCATTACGATCATTGCCGTGGTGATATTTGGGATTTTTATCCGTAAAAGTTTAACTGCTTACAAACTTGAAGTAAGTGGGCAAGCACCATTGGCCGCGAAATATGCAGGGTTTTCATCTAAAAAGGCCATTTGGCTCAGTTTAGGTTTATCTGGATTGATGGCGGGGATTGCAGGCATCTGTGAAGTTGCAGGGCCTATTGGACAGTTAAATCCAAACATTTCTCCTGGCTATGGTTATGCAGCCATTATTGTGGCGTATTTAGGTCGTTTAAACCCAATTGGAATCGTTCTTTCAGGTTTATTGATGGCACTGATTTATTTGGGCGGGGAAATGGCACAAATGCAGCTGCAACTTCCGGTTGCGATTACAGGTATCTTCCAAGGCTTATTGTTATTTTTCCTTTTAGCTTCAGATGCCTTGATTGAAAACCGCTATCGTTTTGCACCGAAAAAAAATAAAACGCTGACAGATCGTCAAGCGACTACGGCTTAGATTGAGGAGAATTGTATGAGCATTGAAATTACAGCCATTTTAGCTGGCACGATCGCCGCAGCAACGCCACTCATTTTTGCAGGTCTTGGTGAATTAGTCGCAGAACGGACAGGGGTCATAAACCTCGGTGTAGAAGGTATGATGTTGGTTGGTGCTATCGCTGGCTTTGCCTTCGCTGCACAGTACGATGCGAGTGTTGCAAGTGCCTTAATGGTCGGTGGCCTTGCAGGCACATTGATGGCACTGATTTTTGCATTTTTTACCCTCTCTTTAAGTACTAACCAGTCCGCTTGCGGTTTAGCACTCACAATTTTCGGTATCGGAATTTCAGCATTTATAGGACAAAACTACGTGAGCATGGCATTGCCCGGCTTACAGGGTTTAGACATCCCGCTTTTAAGTGAAATACCTGTATTAGGGCCTATTTTATTTCAGCATAACTATGTTGTGTATTTGTCCATGTTGGCTTTTGTGATTATTTGGTGGGTACTCACAAAAACTCGCCTTGGTCTGCTACTCAAAGCAGTGGGCGAGTCACCAGAAAGTGCGCATGCTATGGGCTATAACGTCTTAGCGATTCGCTACTGTGCGGTTCTTTTTGGTGGTGCTATGGCTGGAGTAGGTGGCGCATTTTTATCAACAGTCTATACGCCGATGTGGATTGAGAACATGGTGGCAGGTCGGGGTTGGATTGCGATTGCATTGGTGGTCTTTGCAACATGGAAACCTACCCGTTTAATGCTCGGAGCATATCTATTTGGTGGCGTAACGATCCTTCAGTTCCATGCTCAAGCATTAGGTTTAAATGTGCCAAATGAATTGCTTTCTGCACTGCCATATGTGGCAACAATTGTGGTTTTAGTGCTGATTTCTCGTAATAAAAAACATCTAAAACTGAATTTACCAGCTTCACTTGGGAAAACCTTCAACCCTTAATTTTGGCTGATAACACAATTTTCATAGGAGCAAAAGAATGAAATTACTGAGTGCAGGCCATGTATTAACCATGAATTCGTCCTTAGACTATATTCAAGATGGGGCAGTATTAGTCAAAGGCCAAGTGATCCAAGCGATTGGTAAGCGAGAAGAGCTTTTAAAGCAGTTTCCAGATGCTATACATGAGCATTTCCCCAATGGATTGTTGATGCCGGGTTTAATCAATACACATTGTCATTCGGGCTTACTTCGCGGCACAGCGGAAGGCTTACCGGTTTGGGATTGGTTACAACAATTTATTGACCCCATGCATCGAGTGTTATTACCCGAAGATGCAAAATTGGCTTCTTATTTATGTTATGCCGAAGCGCTGCTGTCAGGAACGACCACGATTGTCGATATGTGGCGCTATATGGATGGCAGTGCAGAAGCAGCCGAAGACTTAGGGATCCGAGCTGTATTGGTTCCGTATGTCGCAGAACATCCAGACCATAATTATTTTGAAACACTAGATAGCAATGAAGCACTGATTCGACGATGGCACATGCGAGCAGAAGGGCGTATTCAGGTCTGGGTGGGACTAGAACACTTATTTTATGCAGAAGATCAGGCCTTAGGTCGTATCCAAAAAATGTGTCAGGACTATCAAACTGGATTTCATACCCATAGTAATGAAAGTAAGTTTGATGTCGTTGAAAATTTGAAGCGTTACGGCATGCGGCCTGTTCAAACTCTAGAAAAATTAGGGATGCTCGATGTACCTAAATGTTTATTAGCGCATTGTGTATGGTTAGATGATGACGAAATTCAGTTGCTTAAACATTATCACGTTGGGGTCGCACATAACCCCATTTCAAATATGAAACTAGCATCAGGCGCTGCACCTGTGACTCAATTGCTCAAACAAGGCGTTGCGGTGGGTTTAGGTACAGATGGTGAAAAGGAAAATAACAATTTAGATTTATTTGAGGAAATGAAAACAGCTTCGTTATTGGCTAAATTTTCAAATTTAGATGCAGCAGCTTTAGATTCATGGTCAGTTTGTCAAATGGCGACTCGAGATGGAGCGCGTGCATTAGGACTTGAGCAGCAAATAGGCTCAATCGAAGTCGGTAAACAGGCGGATTTAATCGTGGTAAATACCGCTACACCTCGCATGACACCTTTAATCAACCAAGGCATTTTATTTAATTTACATACGAACTTGGTCCATGCGGTTCAGGGCCAAGATGTCGTGATGACGATGGTTGCAGGAAAAGTTTTGGTCAAAAATGGTCAACTGCTTAATGCAGACTTACAGCAATTTATTGACCAAATTAATTTTGCCGCACCTGCGTTATTTAAACGTCGTTCTGACTGGCTCAGTTTACGCGGCACAGCTGTCAATGAGTTGCAAAGGACTTAAAACTTTCAGCAGATAAAAAATAAAGCCCAAATCAATTTGGGCTTTATTTTTTTAAATTTTATCGAAGAACAACATGCAGGATTTAAGCACTGATAAAAGAGATGAGTGCTTGGTTAAATGCATCAGGCTGTTCAATGTTTGAAATATGCGATGCATTAATTTCAAATAATTGGCTATTTGCGATGCGTTCTTGCATGAATTGACCATCTACAACTGTAGTTACAGGGTCTTGTTGACCTGCAATAATCAATACAGGTACGTGAATAGACGAGATTTCATTGCGCAAATCCGCTTTAGCCAAAGCTTCACAACAACTTGCATAACCTTCTGGGCTGCCAGCTCCGAGGTCGTTACTCAAAGATTGTACAGTTGCTGTGTTACTTTGGATAAAGGGTTCTGTAAACCATCGTGATGCTGCCGTTTCTGCAATTGGTTCCAGACCTTGTTGACGGACTAATTGCGCACGTTCATTCCAAGCTGATTCTTGCCCAATTTTTGCAGCGGTATTGCATACAATGACATGGTTAAAGCGTTCAGGATGATGTTTTGCAAGCCATTGGCCTGTTAAACCACCCATCGATATTCCACAAAATGTGGCTTGTTGAATATTTAAATGATCCAATAAATGGATGACATCTGTACCCAATTGATCAAGGCTATATGGCCCTTGAGGGGCAGAAGATGCACCATGACCACGTGTATCATAACAAATCACAAAATAATCCTGCTGTAGTGCCTCTATCTGAGGCTGCCACATGCTGAACTTTGTGCCTAAAGAATTAGAAAACACAATCGCAGGTCGTGTGTGGTCACCAAAGGTTGCGTAATTAATCGTTGCATCATTGGATATAAATGTAGGCATGTTTTGAATCCTTAATTTTATAAATCCCCCTAAATCCCCCCTTTGATAAGGTGGACTTTTATTGAGGATTAAACACGTTCAATAATCAAAGCGATGCCTTGACCGACACCAATGCACATCGAACAGAGGGCATATTGACCTGAAATTTCCTCAAGCTGATTTAATGCAGTCGTGACTAAACGTGCTCCAGATGCACCTAATGGATGACCCAAAGCAATAGCGCCACCGTTTGGATTAACATGTTTAGCACCATCTTCTAAACCTAATTCACGGGTAACCGCTAAGGCTTGAGCCGCAAAAGCTTCATTCAGCTCGATTACATCCATTTGTTCAAGGCTTAGACCTGTTTGAGCTAACAACTTTTTTATGGCAGGCGCAGGACCAAAGCCCATGATTTTGGGTTCAACACCCACCACCGTTGCCGCAATAATTTTGGCCCGTGGCTTTAAGTTAAATTTGTTGACAGCATCATCTGAAGCAATCAGTAGTGCAGCTGCACCATCATTGATCCCTGAAGCATTGCCCGCAGTTACCGTCCCATCTGCTTTCACCACAGGTTTGAGTTTTGCTAAGCCTTCTGCTGTCGTCGATGCACGTGGATGCTCATCTGTATCGACTATCAGTGGGTCGCCTTTACGCTGTGGAATGACGACAGGGATGATTTCTTTCTCAAAAAAACCATTGGCCTGTGCAGCGGCTGTACGGCGCTGACTTTCTAAGGCAAAAGCATCTTGATCAGCACGGTTAATATTGAATTGTTCTGCCACATTTTCAGCGGTTTGAGGCATGGTTTCCACGCCATACATTTGTTTGAGTATTGGATTGATAAAACGCCAGCCCATGGTGGTGTCTTCAATCTTTTGGCTGCGTCCATAAGCACTTTCCGATTTACCCATAACAAAGGGCGCACGGGACATACTTTCAACACCGCCAGCAATAATTAAGTCTGCTTCATTTGCCTTAATTGCACGGGCTGCCATCGCAATCGCATCAAGCGATGAACCACAAAGTCGGTTTACAGTTGTAGCAGGAACTTGAAAAGGTACACCTGCAAGTAGGGACGACATTCGTGCAACATTACGGTTATCTTCACCGGCTTGGTTCGCGCAGCCGTAAATCACGTCATCCACTGACTCCCAAGCAATACTTGGATTTCGCTGCATCAGTGCCTTAATGGGTAAGGCACCTAGGTCGTCGGTACGCACTGCTGCTAAACCGCCCGCATAGCGACCGAAAGGGGTGCGGATTGCATCAATAATATAGGCATTTTTCATTTTATAAATCCTAAAAGCTCAGCTCCTCCCTTTTTTAAAGGGAGGTTGGGAGGAATTTACAGGAAGTTAATTTTTTAAATTAATCCTCCCCTAAATCCCTCCTTTAATCAAGGAGGGACTCTTTGCTTTAAGCTGTCGCATCAATCAGCTTCGCACCTGTCATTGACTGTAATTCGTCAAAGCTCAAGCCCTCAACTTTTTCAATGACTTTCATACCATCAACCGTCACATCAATGACGCACAGATCTGTATAAATACGATCGACACATTGCAGGCCTGTGGCAGGATATGACAATTCAGCGACAATTTTCGGTTCACCTTTTTTGGTCACATGGTCTGTAGTAATAAAGACTTTTTTCGCCCCAACAGCCAAATCCATTGCACCACCTACAGCAGGAATTGCATCTGGCGCACCAGTATGCCAATTTGCTAAGTCACCATTTTGGGCAACCTGAAAAGCGCCTAATACTGCAATATCTAAATGACCGCCACGCATCATGGCAAAAGAGTCGCCATGGTGAAAAAAGCAGCCGCCCGTTTGCATGGTGACAAACTCTTTTCCTGCATTAATTAATTCAGGGTCTTCTTCGCCTTTAGCCGGAGGAGGACCAAAAGCTAAAAGGCCATTTTCTGAATGTAGAAAAACATCTTTGTCTGTTGGCAAATAATTTGAAATTTTGGTGGGTAAGCCAATGCCTAAATTGACATAAGCGCCATCTGGAATATCTTGCGCAACACGTTCTGCAATTTGATCACGGGTTAATTTGATATAGCTCATGGTTCTTTCCTCACGTGATTTATGCAGATTGCTCAAGCAGTGCAGGTTGAACAGCCACAACATGTTGTACAAAGATGCCAGGGGTAATAATGTGCTCTGGGTCTAATGCACCAAGTTCAACCACTTCTGAGACTTGTGCAATTGTCACATCTGCTGCCATGGCCATAATGGGGCCAAAGTTACGCGCTGATTTGTTGTAGACCAAGTTGCCCCAGCGGTCGCCCTGATGCGCTTTGATTAAAGCAAAATCGGCTTTAATTGGATTTTCGAGGACAAAATCTTTGCCTTCATAATTGAGGGTAGGTTTGCCTTCTGCCAGCAACGTACCGAAACCTGTTGGTGTATAAATTGGACCCAACCCCATACCTGCCGCTTGAATACGGCAAGCCAAGTTACCTTGTGGTACAAGCTCAAGTTCTATTTTTCCTGCACGGTATAGCTCATCGAACACCCAAGAGTCAGATTGGCGAGGGAAAGAACAGATCATTTTACGGACAGCACCAGCTTTGAGTAATTTAGCCAGTCCATAGTCACCATTACCTGCATTGTTGTTGACGATGATGAGATCTTTGATCCCAAGTTCTATCAATCCATCAATCAGTTCAGCAGGCTGACCAGCCGTACCGAAACCGCCAATCATAATGGTTGATCCATCCTTAATTTGAGAAAGTGCTTCTGTTAAGGAAGCGGTACTTTTATCAATCATGCTACGATCCTTCATCAAGAACGATAAAACTATTTACCTGACTAACCACTTCAGTCATGCAAGGCAGATAATCTTTTATTTCAAATATTTACAAACTTAAAAATACAGAAAATGGATTCCAACTATGTGCTACACAATTGGAATCCAATCGCATCAGCTGTCATCACTACGAACAGAAGAGGGATGACGATTTAAAGCCATGACTTCAATATTCATATACGGGTAAAGGGGAAGCCCTTGTAAAATGTTGTGTAGCTCTTCATTACTTTCAACATCAAAAATACTGATATTTGAATATTGACCAGTAATGCGCCAGATATGACGCCATTTGCCTTGACGTTGTAGATCTTGTGAATAAGCCTTTTCTACAGCTTTAATTTCATTGGCTTTTTCGACTGGCATATCTAATGGAATATTGACATCCATGCGTACTTGGAAAAGCATTTCTCACTCCTAGCTAAATGTTATTTGCGACGTAAGTCATCAATTTTGTTTTCATCAATTTCAATCCCTAAACCCGCTGTGGTCGGAATCTTGAGTTCGAAATCTTGATATTGAAGTGGGGTTTTTAAAATTTCTTCAGTTAGCAGTAATGGACCAAAAAGCTCTGTGCCATAAGCTAAATTGTCAAATGTAGAAAATGCATGTGCCGATGCAATAGTGCCCACAGGGCCTTCAAGCATGGTTCCACCATATAAATCGATACCCGCAAGTTTGGCGATTTTTGAAACCTCACAGCCTTCGATTAAACCGCCAGACTGTGCAACTTTGACTGCAAAAACAGAGGCAGAATTGTGCCGCGCAAGTTGATATGCCGTTTGAGGCCCCATCAGTGATTCATCTGCCATAATCGCAATATCAAAACGACGAGTTAAACGGCGCATCGCGTCAATGTTATCGATTGCGCAAGGCTGCTCAATCAGGTCAACACCACCATCTTGTAACAATTGAATGCCTTTAATGGCATCTAATTCAGACCATGCACGGTTAACATCCACACGGATAGAAATGTCCGAACCTAACGCTTTTTTAATGGCTAAAACATGCTCAACATCAGCTTCAACGGGGCGTGAACCGATTTTAAGTTTGAAAATATTATGTCGTTTTGCCGCAATCATTTTTTGTGCTTCGGCAATGTCTTTTTCCGTATTGCCAGATGCAAGTACCCAAAGAACTGGTAAGCTATCACGTAAACGACCGCCCAATAATTCACTCAAAGGCAGATTTAAACGCTGCGCCAAAATATCGAGTAGCGCCGTTTGAATGGCACATTTAGCAAAGCGATTGCCGTTAATATTACGTTTAATAGCTTGCATGGTTTGAGCAACATTCAAACCAGTGAGGGTTTTCAGTAAAGGACTAAAATAATTTTCAATATTGGTACGAATGCTTTCAGGGCTTTCTTCACCATAGCCTAGACCGCCAATCGTCGTCGCTTCCCCCCAACCGATATAACCATCTTCGGTGGTGATTTTAATCAAAACAAGGGTTTGCGTTTGCATGGTTGCAACAGCCATCTTGTGCGGACGGATTGTTGGGATTTCCACGAGCAGGGTTTCAATCGACTTATACATCTTGCGTATTTCTTATCTATCCAACTATTTATATACCCTAATTTAATGTAATATCTTTAACTAGAGCGATTTTGGTATTTTTAGATACTTAAAAGGTATATAAATGGAATTAAGGCACTTACGTTACTTTGTCACCGTGGTTGAAGAGCAAAGTATTACCAAGGCAGCAGAAAAATTATGTATTGCTCAGCCGCCTTTGAGCCGCCAAATTCAAAAGCTTGAAGAAGAACTGGGCATTACCTTGTTTGAGCGTGGTTCTAGACCCGTGAAAACCACAGAAGCTGGTATGTTCTTTTATGAGCATGCTGTACAGATATTGACGCATACCGCCCAGGCCAAAACCATGGCACAGCGAATTAATGCCGTCGATAAAACTGTCCGCATTGGTTATGTCAGTTCGCTTTTATACGCATTATTGCCGCAAATTATTTATCTATTTCGACAACGCAACCCAGATATTCATGTTGAACTCATAGAATGTGGTACACGCGACCAGATTGAAGCCTTAAAAACCGGTCGAATCGATATTGGTTTTGGACGACTTCGATTAACTGATCCGTCCATTAAACGTATTTTATTAAGAAAAGAAGCGCTACGTTTAGCTATTCATAAAAATCATCATTTGGCTGAATTTAAAGACAAAGGCATTTATCTTTCTCAAATTTTAGATGAACCCATTTTTGCCTATCCAACGACACCTAAACCGAATTTTTCCACTCTCATCCAATCCATTTTTACCGAACTAGGACTTGTACCTAAACATTTAACCGAAGTGCGTGAAATTCATATGGCTTTGGGTTTGGTGGCTTCGGGAGAGGGCATTTCCCTGATTCCTGAAAGTGCCAGTGATATTGGCATGAAAAATTTGATGTACATCCCAATCTTAGATTTGGAAGCCTATAGTCCAATCTCTTTGTCGGTACGCAATATGGATCATAGTAATTACATTCCAAAGATACTGGATTGCATTCGTGAAGTCTTCGTTGAAGAAAATATCGACTTACGCGCTATCGATGCAGATGCATAACTGATCAAGGTTTGATGATCGATGTTTCTTAAAATCCACTATTCAGTTGATAGTGTCTTATGGAATATCAATAATTTCAGCCCAAAGCATCCTGATAAATACAAGACCGAGCTATTTCAATAACCTTTTCATCTTCAATATTTAATTGATCGTATTGCTGCATTTTTTGGATCATCCATTCAAAGTCTGAAGTTTGTGGCGCTTGGGTCTTGCCAAAATTTTGAATGATACTTTTGATCCGATGAAAAGCCTCGACGTGAATCTGCTCAGAACAATCAAAACGGATGATGTGATATTGTTTTAACAAAGAAAATATTTCTGAGAAATGTGTTTGTTGAAGTAGATCGTTTTGTGCTTTTTGGATGGCAAGATTGATCGCCTTTAAGGTATTGGGATGTTTTTCTGCCCAATCATGAGTAAAAGCCAAAACCTTATCTGGTATAGGCTCAATAATATCTTGGCTATTGACGATGATACGACTATAGCCTTGTATTTCAGATTGCGTATTCCACGGCTCTCCGACACAGAATCCATCAATTCGTTGCGTTGATATTGCTTCCACCATATAAGGCGGTGGTAGAGTTGAAAAGGTCTGCGTTTGAGCGAGTTCTGTGTCGGCAAGTGCCAACCATTCTCTTAAAATATAATGATGAATCGAATGCTGAAAAACATGCGCCAACTGAATCGTTTGATTCTGCTTTATCGCAGATACGATTTTCTCTGCTGAATTAATTGGTAGATCTAATGCATGGATCTTTAATTCATAGTAGAGCTTTTGACTCAGACTAATATAAGCGCAATTGGTACTGAGCGTTAGTGAGGTTTGTAAGGGGATGCCGAGATGGTCTTTGCCCGTCACAGACGCAGGCAGCATGGCCGATAAACAGTGTGCTGCATCTAAAAAACCAAAAGCTAGACGGTCACGTAAACTTGCCCAAGACGGTTCTTGAGTTAGTGTGACATTCAAGCCTTGTTCAGCAAAATACCCTTGATGTTCTGCCCAGAGCAAAGCAACACAGTCAAGTAAAGGAATATAGCCCAATTGAATATCAGTTTTTTCAAGCTTTTGCATGGTTTATTCCTTAAATTGAGACTGTAACAGCGCTTGCGCATCAAGCAGTCGGCGCGCCATTTCACCCATCGTCATACGGTGACTCATGGCATTTTTTCTCAGCAAATTAAATGCTTGATCTTCGGTTAAACCATGCATTTGTATTAAAAGCACTTTGGCTTTTTCAATATCTTTTCGATCGGCCAATTTGCACTTGGTTTCAGCCAAATCATTCAGCAGTTTTTTATGCTTTTTATATTGTTCAATCGAAATTTCTAAAATGCTATTCAAACGTGCAGGGTCAATACCATCGACAATATATGCCGTGACACCCGCATCAATCGCGCTTCGGATGATTTCAAGACTCGAATTTTTAGTGAACAGAACAGTCGGTAAGTCAAATTGGCTGACACAGCTTTCAATGACATCGCGATGTGGATGATCCATATCCAATAAAATCACATCTGCCTGAATATTTTGCAGATATGACATATTTAAATGATCAATCATGAAACTGGCGACCACATCAAAGTCATGTTGAATTAATGAGGCTTGAATAAATTCAGCGCGTTCTTGATCATCATCAATTAGGGCTATTTTTAGTTTTGGCATGCAAACGCTCAGACAGAGCCAAACAAATACGTATTGAGTTTTCTAAGCAATTTAAATGCCAAATTTTAAGACAATACAAAATATAAATCTGCTTCTAAATTTTAGCTTGGTTATATGCACATTTTAAAATTGAACCATTTCCGTGCACTGATCTTGTGCAGGGCTGAACCACGTTTGAACATTCAGCCGCATCTCTATAGGCATATTGACTATTTATTTACCTTAATTCGCTTATTTTCGGATAGATCGGCGCTCAATGCTTAAATATAGAGATGAAATTTACGATTGAAATAAAAACTTGGCACGTATCGTGCTTAATACTTATTGAGTCAAAGAAGACTCTAAAAATTTGTTAGACGGCCAACGACGTCCGTTCTGATCGACTCTGTTATGTGTTAGCGACATAACCGAGTAATTCATGCGTTCAGTTCAGTCAGGAGAAGGTTATGTCTTCAAATTTAAATGCCAAAAAAGCCACAAAAATAAGTCTATTTAATTTTTCTTCAGCAGCAATGCGGGCCTTCCACATGAGTTGGCTCGCATTCTTTGTTTGCTTCTTTGCATGGTTTGCCTGTGCACCGTTGATGCCAGTGATTGCTGGCGAATTTCACCTCACGAAAGATCAAATTGCCAATATTAATATTGCCGCTGTTGCGATCACGATTTTAGTCCGTCTGATCGTTGGTCCTTTATGTGATAAATATGGCCCGCGTAAAACCTATACAGCTTTATTAATCATCGGCAGTATTCCAGTCTTTGGTGTCGCTTCTGCGAGCAGCTATGAATCCTTTCTTTTTTTCCGCTTGCTGATCGGCGCGATTGGCGCAAGCTTCGTCATCACTCAATACCATACAAGCATTATGTTTGCGCCTAATGTTGTGGGTACAGCCAATGCTGCAACAGCAGGCTGGGGCAATGCAGGCGGCGGTGCAACTCAAGCCCTTATGCCTTTACTGCTTGGCGCACTCGTTATGTTTGGTGTAGAGCAAGCGATGGGCTGGCGTATTGCGCTGATTGTACCCGGTGTGATGATGCTGATTGTTGGTGCGCTTTACTGGAAGTTCACACAAGACTGTCCGCAAGGCAACTTTAAAGAACTTCGCGAACAAGGCATCAGTGTTGGCAGTGACAAAAAAGGCGGCTTGGCAATTCTAATGCATGCAGCACGCAATTACCGTGTATGGATTCTATTTGGCGCTTACGCAGCTTGTTTCGGTATTGAAATCTTTATTCACAACATTGTAGCAATGTACTACGTCGACCATTTCAGCTTTGGATTAAAAGAGGCGGGTATGGCAGCAGGTATCTTTGGTTTGCTTGCATTGTTTGCTCGTGCGCTTGGCGGCATTGTTTCGGACAAAGTAGCGACTAAAAAAGGCTTAGATGGCCGTACCAAAGTGTTATTTGCCATGATTCTGCTAGAAGGCTTATTCCTGATTGTCTTCTCACAAATGAATACTGCAGTGCTTGCAATCCTTGCAATGACAGTCTTTGCGCTCTTCACACATATGGCTTGCGGTGCTACCTATGCGCTGGTGCCATTCATTGACCGTGATGCTTTAGGCGGTGTTGCAGGCATTATCGGTGCAGGCGGTAACGTAGGTGCAGTGGCTGCAGGCTTCTTGCTTAAAGGCATGCTGGATATTCAAACCACGCTTATGGTGTTGGGCGGTCTAGTGGTTATCGCTGCAAGCTGTGTACTGATGATCCGCTTCTCTGTAGAGCATAAAGAAAAAGAACAGCGCCTATTTGAACAAGCTGTAAATGAACGAAATTTAGCTGAAGCTCAAAACTAATACTGAAAAGTTGCCTCTAAACATCGCGATTTAGGGGCAAATAAAAAAATCTTGCGGAGAAAGAATATGAAAATCATCATGATTGGACATGGCATGGTTGGCCATAAATTTATCGAATCTGTACTGGAACACGCAGGTGATGATGTTGAATTAACCATTTTGGCTGAAGAGCCGCGTTTAGCCTATGACCGTGTGCATTTAACTGAATATTTCAGCGGTAAATCGGCTAAAGATTTAACCCTATGCCGCAGCGACTTTGCCGATGCATACGGTATAGATTTACGCCTTAGCACCAAAGCGGTTGAAATTGATCAGCGCAATAAAACGGTCACAACCAATCACGGTGATATTCTTTCTTTTGACAAGCTAGTGCTCGCAACAGGTTCATACGCTTTTGTGCCACCAATTCCAGGCAATGAACGTGAAAACTGCTTTGTGTACCGTACCATTGAAGACTTGGATGCCATCCGTGCCGCAAGCTTGAATGCTAAAACAGGTGTGGTGATCGGCGGCGGTTTATTGGGTCTGGAAGCAGCAAAAGCGCTGCGTGATTTAAACTTAGAAACCCATGTTGTTGAATTTGCACCACGCTTAATGGCAGTTCAGATTGATGATCTAGGCGGTAAAGTTTTACGCTCAAAAATTGAAAATCTAGGTGTTAAAGTCCATACGCAAAAAGCGACATCTTGCATCGAAGATGGTGCAAATGCGAAGCACGTGATGAAGTTTGGTGATGGTTCTGAACTGGAAACCGATATCATCTTATTCTCTGCAGGTATCCGCCCGCGCGATGAATTAGCGCGCCAAAGCGGTCTAGCGATTGGTGAACGTGGCGGTATTGCGATTAATGACTATTGCCAAACTTCAAACCCTGACATTTATGCCATTGGTGAATGTGCGCTTTGGCAGAATAAAATTTATGGCTTAGTTGCACCGGGCTATGACATGGCGCGTATTGCAGCAAAGCATGTGATGGAACAAAACTGCACGCTTTTCGCTGGTGCAGATATGAGCACCAAGCTGAAACTGATGGGTGTTGATGTTGCATCTGTAGGCGATGCGCATGCAATGACACCCAATGCCTTAAGCTATTTCTATGCAGATGAAGCAGCTTGTATCTTGATTGATATAGTGATTAGCTACCACTATACGCAAATTGTAGAGTTTGGAATGCTGCTAAAATCTTAAATTTGAACCTGAGATAAAACCTACAATTTGCCCTTATCCCTCATACAAC
>NZ_VPDB01000062.1:0-17783 GCF_013417925.1 Acinetobacter sp. YH12218 | reverse complement strand
CTCATGAAATACGGTATTCTGATGTGACAAAACCTGAATCCTGGTCGTTAAAGTGTTTGTTTGCACTCATATTTTAACTGTTAGGACTCAGGTTTTTTTATTTAAAGCAAACTATGGGACAGCAGTGCCTTCGGGTTCTCTTTTTTTTATGCGGTTCAAAGGATATCAAATGAAGCAGAGTGATGAGTTGGCAACGCAAATTTTGTCGGTCATTCAATTGATACCGCAAGCAAAGATTGCCACTTATGGACAAATTGCCAAATTAGCGGGTTTACCTAAGCATGCACGACTGGTTGGCTATGTACTAAAGCATCTAGATACAACATCAACGATCCCATGGCATCGGGTGGTGAATGCTCAGGGAAAAATCAGCACGCAGCGTTGCAATGAAAAAGGTGAAAATATCCAGCAATTGAAATTGGCAGCTGAAAATGTCTTTGTGGTGAATGGACGCATCTCATTGAAACAATATCAATGGTTACCCTAAAAAATCCTTGCCTTCAACAAGCGTTTTTTATATTGATGACGCAGTCAATAAAAAAAGCCCTCTAGGATCAGAAGGCTTTTTATTTCACGCTATAAATCTAATGGCTTATTTGCGCACAACCAAAACAGGAATGTCTGAAGCACCCAGTATACTTTGAGCTACGCTGCCCAAGAAGAATTTTTTGATCCCTGTACGGCCATGTGAACCAATGATAATCAAGTCCGCATGTGTTTCTTCTGCAGCTTTAACCAGTTCTGTATGCACCACTTGACCTTCAAGTAGGCGAGTTTCAACAGTGACACCTTCAGTTGAAAATTTCGCTTTTGCTTCTTCAAGTGTATTTAAAATCGATGCACGAGCACGTTCAATTAAATCATTGGTTTGTGCTGCTGAAATATACTCTGCAGCAATATATGGATCGAGCGTCAGTACTTGAACCACAGTAATTTTACTGCCAAAAGTTTTTGCAAACTCGACAGCTTTAGCCACCGCAGCATAAGAAGTTTCTGAACCGTCCACTGGAACTAAAATATTATTTAAAGCCATCTTATTTCTCCTTATCTGATCAATTGAATTTGGATGGAAAAACCTGAAAAAAAGCGCTATTTACATTGATCATAGTTTTATCATACGCTTTTTTATTTAGGAATAAAACCAAGTAAATTCATAAGGATATTGCGAAATTAGTAATAAAAATATTGCAAAAATATGGACTTGTTTTCACCATGCTTAGCGATAGCAAAAATGCTCAATAATGTAAGCAGCTATGTCTAGATTGTAAGACAATTTGGTGCTGAAAAAATTGAGCCTAGATAATTCATCCATCAGTTGACTTGGTTTCAATCACACTGTTTTTCTTGCTCTGTCAGGGTAATATGCAACGCTTGTTGCTCAAGCAAGCTTAATTTATGCAACGCATCTTCAGGGAAGATCTGTTTTTGCAAGCGTTGAATCTGTCGCGCTGATAAATGCTGATTGGCACAATACATCGCAGCTTCATTAGCGCGCGCAACACTGACTAACTTCTCCTGATCATTGAAGTCGAGACGAATGATGGGTTGCTGTGCTCGGCTAAGTTGAGCCATGCTGCGCTTTTGTTGCATGCTTAATAAGGGCTGTTTACTAATCCAAGTCGCCACATCACGTCGCACACCATTATAGTCAACAAAAATTGGGGAGACGATTTGGCAGCCCGTCAGTGTCATAACGGTTAGGCTGAGGGTCAGACAGGCTTTTTTTATCGAATTGAATTGCATGATAAAACTCTAATTTTTAATCAAAAAATATAGTAATTAGGGCTAAAAATAGCATGATTTGCTTAAATAGTAACATCTTGAACTTTTCTTGTTTAAACTCTGAACAATTACAAACAAAAATGCTTGACGATAATGTGTGAAATCTAGATAATGCCACCACAGTTTACGGCTATGTAGCTCAGTTGGTTAGAGCACCGCACTCATAATGCGGGGGTCACAAGTTCAAGTCTCGTCATAGCCACCATTTTTATAGACCAAGCTCTCAGCTTGGTCTCTTTTTTTGTGCCTAGAAAAAGTCAAATAGATTGAAATAATTACTGCACTAATAAAATGATCTGTTAACGGTGTTTATGTAGAAAAAAGAGAACTCAAATCTTTAACTGCATTATTTTATGACCTAACTTTTGAAATACACATCTCAATTACTTTTTATATTTACTGCTGTGTTTTTTGCGCCTATAAAAAGCCCAGTTATAGAACTGGGCTTTTTTTAATTTGAATCGAATAATTAGATACCCGGTTTCCAACCATTCACGATCGGGTAGCGACGTTCACGGCTAAATGCACGTGAGCTGATACGTGGACCGATTGCGCCTTGGCGACGTTTGTATTCGTTTAGATCAACCAAACGGATGACTTTTTTCACGATTTCAGCATCAAAACCTTTGGCAATGATGTCATCTTGGCTCATGTCTTCTTCGATATACGCATATAAGATGGCATCTAATACATCATATTCAGGTAATGAGTCTTGGTCTTTCTGATCTGGACGAAGTTCCGCAGAAGGTGGACGAGTAATTACACGTTCAGGGATCACTGGTGTTTCTGAAATGCTGTTACGGTATTTTGCTAGTTCAAATACAATCGTTTTATAGACGTCTTTAAGAACCGCAAAGCCACCGACCATGTCACCGTACAATGTACAGTAGCCAACAGATAATTCAGACTTGTTCCCTGTAGAAAGGACTAAATTGCCGAACTTATTCGATAAGGCCATTAACAATGTACCGCGAGAACGCGCTTGTAAGTTTTCTTCAGTTGCATCTGTCGGTGCATTGCCAAAGAATGGGAACAAGGTTTGCATAAAGCCATTCACAATTGGATTGATTTCGGCAATTCCAAAAGTCACACCCATATTTTTGGCTTGTTCAGCAGCATCTTCAACACTGATTTGTGCAGTATAGGTATATGGCATCATGACCGCTTGAACTTTATCTGCACCAATCGCATCGGCAGCAATCGCTAAAGTTAATGCTGAGTCAATACCACCAGATAGACCTAAAATCACACCTGGGAAGCCTGAACGTTGTACGTAGTCACGGGTTGCGATTACAAGGCTTTGGTAGATTTCAGCCATGGTATTTAATACAGGCGTGATTGCACCTGTTTTAAAGGCTTTTTGTTCAGCATCGTATTCTGCGATATATAGATCTTCAACAAAACTCGGTGCTTGCAATGCAACTTCACCTGAATTGTTCATCACAAAGCTTGTGCCATCAAAGACAAGGTCATCTTGACCGCACACTTGGTTACAGTAAACCAAATTGATGTTCAATTGTTTGGTCAATGCAGCCATGGTTTCAATGCGATGCTGTGGTTTACCAACTTCATAAGGTGAAGCATTTAAAACCAAAGCGGTTTCAACATTTAACTGAGCAAGCTGTTGAACAGTTGGTAGTGCCCAAACATCTTCGCAAATCAACACACCAAACTTATGACCTAAATATTCAAAGACTAGGTGTTGATGACCTTCACTGAAATAACGTTTTTCATCAAAAACGCTATAGTTTGGAAGATTTTGTTTATTGTAAATCCCGAGAACTTGACCATTTTTCATGACAGCAGCAGAGTTATAGCGCTGACCATCTTCAGTTTGATTTACAAAACCAAAGACTAAAACGATGTCCTTAATGCTCGCTAATTGTTCAAAAGCTTGCTGTGTACGTTTATTTAAACTTGGACGTAATAATAAATCTTCAGCAGGATAACCAACTGTAGAAAGTTCCGGAAAAACAATAATATCTGCGTTCTGTTCTTTTGCAACATTGGCTTGTTGAAGCATTTTTGCTGCGTTTGATTCTAGGTTACCAATATGCGGAGAGAACTGAGCAAGTGCAATTTTAAAACTATTCATTCCAACTAAATCCTATTCCTATAGGTGAATACACTTAACACACTGATTTGTATTATTGTGATTATTCAGCGAGTGTATTTAGATACGAAAAATACTGCCGAAAGGCGAAAACAAAACACCATCATCGTATGATAATTCACTTGTTTTGATGCAAAGCAAAAAAATAAGGTGAGCCTATTTTATCTGAATTTAAGCGAGATACTAGAGGTATTCATAGCTTTTAAAAGCCTAGCTGAGCTTATGTGCCATAAAGTAAATATTAATGCTGTTTTTTTGTACTCAAAATAGCGTCAATGGTCGAGCACTAGTGTGAAATAGAATGATCAGGCGATATTCAATTTTATCTAAAAATATTCGCTACAGAGCATGGAAGCTTTATAGCTCAATTTGATGAACAAGTTCAGGATATAAAATAATATTTTTAATTCGCTTTAAATAGATGTCACGTGCAATGTCACCTTGTTGCTCAATGTTGTAGTCAAAAAATGCCTTGTGTGCTTTGAGGGTATAGCGGTATGGATTATATTTTTTAAAACTGAAGAAATACGCCATCTGCAAAATAGCACCCCGACCCAAAACATTGATCTGTTGCTGGTATTGATAAACATGGGCCATTTCATGAATAAACAGGGCACGATATCCTAAAGACGCTTTGGCATAGTCCGCTTTAAACAGTAAATTTCGTGCATGAATATACCCCTGCGGCGCCATGACCACATGTGCCGATTGCCAAGGCAAAAAAGGGTGATTCATCACTTTCACTTGTTCATATTGAATCAAATCCCCAAACACACTGCGACACATGGATATTTCACCTGCCGTGAGTGATCGATATTTAAAACCTTCAAGTTTTAGCAGCCGAATGAGTGTGGGAAAGAAAGGCAACATGATGAAAAGTGATTATTGTTCCTAAGGGATGTGTAGTTTTACTATAACCTGAAAATATAATATCACGCTGTTGCGCTGTATTTAAAAAGCGATATTTTTGCATCTGCTACAGCGAAAAATCGGTCAGGGCGTTACAATTTAGTTTTCGGTCAAACAGATAGTCAGATGCAAGCACGGATCAATACTTTAATTTCTGAAATCAGCAAAAATATGTATGAACGTGAGCAGATTATTGCTTTGAGTTTGTTGGCTGGTGTTGCGGGTATGAATACCTTTTTATATGGTTTGCCCGGCACTGCAAAAAGTTTGATTTCACGTCGAATCGCCTCTGCTTTTGAGGTCCATGACTATTTTGAATATTTGATGAATCGTTTCAGTACGCCTGAAGAAATTTTTGGACCGGTATCGATCAAAGCCTTAAAAGAAGATCAATACATTCGTAAAACAGAACATTATTTACCACGGGCAGATTTTGCATTTTTAGATGAAATTTGGAAAGCCAGCCCTGCGATTTTAAATACTTTACTGACCTTGGTGAATGAGCGGAGTTTTAAAAATGGTGACATTGTCCAAAAAGTTCCATTGAATGTTTTGGTCAGTGCATCGAATGAAATTCCCGAACCAAATCAAGGTCTAGATGCCTTGTATGATCGTTTTATTTTGCGCTTAGAAGTGCCGCCGATTGCTGTTGCAGAAAACTTTCATGCACTATTACAGGCCAAGCCGAGTCAAGTCAGTGTTGAAGTCGATGCGACCTTAAAAATAAAAAAAGCCGAGTTGCAAGATTGGCGGGAACAGATATATCAGGTGGAATTACCCGCTTCGATTTTAAATCTGTTTGATCAACTTAAAACTCGACTCAACCATAACTTTGAAGATCACGTGGTCTATGTCTCTGACCGTCGTTGGCAACGTGTGGCTTATTTAGTCAAAGCCTGTGCATTTTTAAATGATCGTCCATCAGTGATTTTGAGTGATCTATTAATTTTAAAACATTGCTTATGGAATCAGCCTGAAGACATTGCTTTTGTTTCGCAGCAGATAGATGAAGTATTGGCTGAAAATGGCTTAAATTACGGTTTGCAATTCGAACAACATGTGGCAGAGAAGGATGCACTTGAACAGCGGGTGCTCAATCATTTTTATTATACCGATGATGTGTATGAGAGTTATTTAATTCATGGCACTGATTACTTGCGTGCAGTGACCAATCTAGATCGACACTATAAAGATAAACTGTTGTATCTCGAACTGGATAAAATGGATACGAAAAAGGACTTCTTTGCCTTAGATGATACCGGTGAAGAAGTGCGTGGCATCGTATGTAATTTTAATGGTTCAAGAGTGTGTACGTTAAAAGGTGGCTATTACGGCTTAGAAGAAGTGGTGACGCCGTATATAAAACATACCAAAGGTAGTCCACGCAGCTCTCTTTCAGCACAAAGCCAATATGAGCTATTACACGAAATTCAACAGCTTAAAGCACATTTTCAAACAGAATTGGATCTGTTGACGGAACGCTTTAACAGTCAAAAGCATCAGTTTAAATCGGTCTTTGTCACTGAACAGGATATTCAAGATTTAATTCAATCTATTGAGCAGCAATTGGCAAGATATCAATTGCAGTTGCAAGATTGTGAGCGTCTGGAACAGTTATGTCGCAATTAGAACCGTCACGACAACAAACCCAATCAGCACTCGATGAATTAAGTTCGCAGCTTTATGATGAATTAAAACAATCCAGTTTAAAACATTGGTTGGAAGATCATAAAGTGGCAAAAAAGCTCGATCAAAAAATTCAGGAATGGGCCTTTCAGGCAAAGTCGAGTTTAGATCAGCAGCATCCCTATGCAATGGCGCAGCAGCAATTGGAACATTGGCTTGCGCTAAAGCATTGGGAACAGGGTGATTTTGTACAATTTCACGCTGAATATGCCGCCTTTATGCAAACCTTGGGGATTCCAGAATTCACTGAAATGTGGCAACAGAGCCAACAGTCGTTGCTGACTGAGCAGCAGCGTCAATTACACATTGAGCTATTCAAAGGTAAATGGCAGCGAAAATTGACCGAAGCCATTGCACATTGGGAGTTTGAGCAGCTCCGTTTACAACGAGATGCCTTTTTAGATGAAATCAAAGATTTTCTCGCGACATTGTCGAAAATGGTCAAGCACCATGACAGTGTCGGGTTTGAAACTGGGATTTTTCTGGACTATTCCAAAGGGCAATTAACTGAGCATGATGTACAGAACTTTGAGCAATGGGCCAATTATCTCGAGCAAGATCGGGCGCTTAAACGTCTATGCAAAATGATCGGAAGCGCACAGCCGAATATGCCACGTAAGCGGATTTCTGCTCAGTTAGAACAAGAACCACAGCAGCTTATTCACACCCCGATGGCGCAAGAGGAAATTACTGGAATTAAATTGGCACAAGAACTCAGTATGGCTTTACCTAGCGAGTTGGCGCTGTTAGCCGATCCAGACTTGCAAGTTTTATTTGATTTGAAATATTTAGAATCTAATCTGATGAGTTTTAATCGAGAAGGGCAGCAACAGGGACGGGTGATCGAAGACCAACGCCATACGCAGCGTCGAGTCGGACAAAAAGGCCCGATGATTGTTTGCTTAGATACTAGTGGCTCAATGAATGGACAACCTGAACTGATTTCCAAAGCGATTTGTTTGTATTTATCTATTCGAGCGCTAAAAGAAAAGCGAGCGATGTATTTGGTAAATTTCTCGACCAATTTAACCGCGCTGAATTTACAACATAATAGTGCTTTGGATGATGTCATTCACTTTTTAGGGCAGTCATTTCATGGGGGAACAGATATTATCCCTGCGATGAATCATGCCGTGGACATGCTGAAACAACCGAATTTTGTATATGCCGATGTGGTGGTGATTTCCGACTTTATAATGGGTCAACTGACTGAAGAACTCATGCAAGAGATCACACATTTGAAGCAGCAGGGCAATGGATTCTATGCTGTTGCTATCGGTAATTTTAAACTGGATCATTTAGACGACAGCCTGTTTGATCATCAATGGGTGTATCAATCTGCGACCGGTGAAGTGCAAAAAATCCAATAATTATCACTCAATCAAAATACGCCATGACCTTTAATGACAAGCTTTTGAGCCATACAACACCGATGTTTTAAAGATTGTCTGACAAAGAAAATATTTGAGCGTTTTTGCAAATCGAGAGGTCGGTTTTGCTAATGGCCTAGTGATCTATCTCACTTAATTTGATCGTCAATCTATGTGTTTTTACTTCAATCGACATGAAGTCAATGAAGGGGAAACACCCAAATTGAGAGCAAAATCATGAGCGCTTTTCAACCGATAAAAAAAACTTTAGCACGCGTATTTGCAGGCCCTGTCTTTGACCCAACAAAACAGTCTGCCGTTGTTCCTATTCGTCATATGAAATTTGATTTTGAACCAGAAAAAATTGATCCAAAATTTTATATGAATGCAGAATTGGCCAGTGCCTATTTTGCATCTTTATCTATTTTCTTAACCCGTGGCGAAGATTTGGTGATTGATACTGCTCGATATCATCGCGACTTTATTCAAGATCCTGTATTAAGACAACGTGTCACGTCGTTGATTGGGCAAGAGGCTATTCATTCACGTATGCATGAAGAAATGAATGAAGCGTATCGCGCAAGAAATCTGCCTGTGCAATTTTTTAGAAAGTTAGAACACTACGTCTTTGCCTATGGTTTTGAACGTATGCCACAGCCAATGAAGTTATCCTTAATGGCAGCAATTGAGCATTTCACCGCAGTGCTTGCGGAATACATGATGAATCATGAAGAAATCTTTTTTAATTCAATAGATGAAAAGCAGCGCGCTATTTGGATGTGGCATATGTTGGAAGAGTCTGAACACAAAGACATTGCCTATGATGTTTATCAAGAATTATCAGGTAATTGTGCTTTACGTATTGCTGGCTTTTTCCCTGCATTAATTACCATTTTGGGTTTGATTTCGATAGGCGCTTCGATTGTACCGTTTTACAGAAAACCGTCGAACTTGATTAGCCTAAGCTACTGGAAAGATGTTCCGCGCAGTTTCCAACTGATTTTTGGTTTAAAAGATGGTGTCTATGGTAGCAGCCTCGGGCATATTTTTGACTATTTACGACCAAGTTTTCACCCGAATGATCATGATACTTCTGCGTTTCTTGAATATTACAAAAAGCGTTTGTTGAACCCTGTTGATGGCGTATTGACACCTTATTTTGTCAAAGAATTTACCCCAGCATTAAAACGATAAAAGGACACAACCATGGGTCTATTTGGGAAAAAGAACAAGCCAAGTGAAAATGGCTATGCGGTGGTCACCGGTGCAGGCAGTGGTATTGGGCGAAGTTTCGCTTTGGAGTTGGCACGTCGTGGTGGGACAGTGGTCTGTGCCGATATTCATTTAGAAGCAGCGCAAGAAACGGTAGATCAAATTCAATCCATGACCTCATCAAACGCATATGCAGTGCAGTGTGATGTCGGTAAGGCTGAAGAAGTTAAAGCACTGTCAGAGCAAGCTGAGCAGTTGATGGGGCATGCTGTGACCTTGGTGATCAACAATGCAGGCGTCGGGCTGGGTGGTAAATTTGATGAACTGAGTTTAGACGACTGGCAGTGGTGCATGCATGTCAATTTGTGGGGTGTGGTGCATGGCTGCCATTATTTTGTACCCAAGTTGAAACAAAATAAGCAAGGCGGCGCGATTATTAATGTTGCTTCTGCTGCGGCATATACCGCTGCACCAGAAATGACAGCATATAACGTGACGAAGTCGAGTGTGTTGGCATTGTCTGAAACTTTATCGGCAGAGCTCAGATCGGCAAATATCCGTGTGAATGTACTGTGCCCAACCTTGGTGCCGACCAATATCATGAAGAATGGACGCTTGCCCAATCGATATTCAGGCTTAGCTGATCAACTGCTGATGAATCATGCATTTACGACGAGCCACGATGTCGTCGATTTGACATTGAATAATTTAGATGCAGGGAAGTTGTATACCATTCCGCAACCTGATGCCAAATTATTTTGGTGGTTAAAGCGTCTATCCCCGCAAACCTATACCCGCTTATTGGGGGTGGGTTATCCCTTATTTAACAACTATATTAAAAAGTCGGGAGCAAAAGCATGAATATGCCGACACAATTACATGACGAAGATGTAAAAGCATTAGATCAAGAGAAAATTCAAACTAAAAAGGCAACAACGCAAACTAATGCACGTCGTCCTGTAACGTCTTCTGCCAAAGCAAAAAAAGCAGTACAAGACCAATCAGAGTCAGAGCCTAGCCTAGAAAAACCAAGCGTAGAAAATCAAGTGCGTGTCTACGATACCATCGTGATTGGTGCGGGGATATCAGGTTTAGCTGCTGCTCATCAAATGAATGAACGGGGTTATACCGATTATGTGGTTTTAGAAAAAGCCAATCGCGTGGGAGGAACATGGCGCGACAACACCTATCCAGGTTGTGGATGTGATGTTCCTTCGGCGTTGTATTCTTTTTCATTTGCGCCGAGTCATAAATGGAGTCATTTATTTGCCAAGCAACCTGAGATTCTGAACTACTTAGAGGATGTGGCAGAGCAGCATGGGCTTTATCGTAACATTCAGTTCAACTGTGAATTGATTGCAGCGGAATGGAATGAGGAATTAAAGCAATGGCAATTGGAGACGAGCAAAGGTAAGTATGCGGCGAGAACGGTAATTTTTTCCACTGGGCCGATTACTGAACCTCAAATTCCAAAAATTAAAGGTATTGAAAGCTTTGAAGGTGAAATGTTCCATTCTGCGCGATGGAACCATGCCTATGACTTAAAAGAGAAACGTATTGCAGTGATAGGTACGGGAGCATCTGCGATTCAGTTTATTCCTCAGATTCAACCTATTGCCAAAAATGTGGTGGTGTTTCAACGGACTGCGCCATGGGTATTACCAAAAGCAGATTTACCACTGAATGACCGTGCGAAAGGCATGATTACACGCTTTCCCTCTGTTCAAGAAACTTGGCGCAAAAGTGTGGCCGGTATATTAAATGGTATTAATTTAGGACTACGTAATCCTTCGCTTTTAGAGCCTGTGAATTATTTGGGTCGTCAGTTGTTAAAAACACAAATTCAAGATGCTGAATTACGTGAAAAAGTTACACCAAACTTTTCTATTGGTTGTAAGCGTCTTTTATTTGCCAATAACTATTATCCTGCTTTGCAGCAAGCCAATGTCGAACTTGTACCACATGGTTTAGTTGAAATAGAAGGTAATACTGTTATTGCTGCGAATGGTGAACGTCATGAAGTCGATGTCATTATTTGGGGCACAGGTTTTGAAGTTTCTCATCCGCCGATTGGACAACGTGTAAAAAATGCCAAAGGGGAGTTATTGTCAGAACTTTGGAAAAACAGTTCTCCTGAAGCATTTTTGGGTACCAGTATCGCGCAAGTACCTAATGCCTTTTTGGTGCTCGGGCCAAATATTTTGGTTTATGACTCATTCATTGGTATTGCAGAAGCACAGGTTGGGTATATCGTCGATGTCTTGGTAAAAATGAAACAAGAGAAGATACAACGGCTTGAAATTAAGCCAAATGTATTGGCCTATCACAATGCAAAAGTGCAGACACATCTACAGACGACAGTCTTTAATAGTGGCGGCTGTAAGAGCTATTACTTAGATGCCAATGGGCGCAATTTTGCAGCTTGGCCGTGGTCACTGAAACAGTTAAAGCAGCGTCTTAAACATGTGGATTTGGCAGATTATGAGACTGTTGCTTAGAGACTTTGGTTTAATAAATGTCGCTTAACTCGATAAGCCAAAATGAAGCATCATCAATATTTAAACCTTTTGTTTACAGCCTAATTTCTACGTGGCATTGGGCTTTTTTTATGACGATATCTGATGAAACAGTGTGAGATTTTCTAGAAAATGGCGATTTAAAATACACTCAGCAATAAACAGCATACTTTATAGCTTGTGAGGCATCGTTTTATCTAATGATTGAGCAGGAAAATTCAGTCAGATGGGGCTGTTTAATAGCGAAAAATAAATCTAGTTGCATAAAAAAACCGCCCCAAAGGGACGGTTTTTAGATTCGCACAATTCTTTCGAATTAACGACCTTGGATATCGCGTTGAGTTTCGCCAGTGTAAAGCTGACGAGGACGACCGATTTTGTAAGGTGCGCTGTGCATTTCTAACCAGTGGCTGATCCAACCAACAGTACGTGCAAGAGCGAAGATTACTGTAAACATTTCTGTTGGGATACCAATCGCTTTAAGGATGATACCTGAGTAGAAGTCTACGTTAGGGTATAGGTTACGTTTGATGAAGTATTCGTCAGAAAGCGCAATACGTTCAAGTTCCATAGCCAAAGCAAGTTGTGGATCGTTGATACCAAGTGCAGTTAACACTTCGTCACAAGTCTCTTTCATTACTTTCGCACGTGGATCGAAGTTTTTGTAAACTCGGTGACCGAAGCCCATAAGTTTAACTTCTTTAGTTTTCACTTTTTCCATGAACGGAGCAACGTTTTCTACAGTGCCGATTTCATCAAGCATCTTAAGAACAGCTTCGTTCGCGCCGCCGTGAGCAGGTCCCCATAGAGCCGCGATACCCGCAGCGATACATGCGTATGGGTTAGCGCCAGTAGAACCAGCAAGACGTACTGTAGAAGTAGACGCGTTTTGTTCGTGGTCAGCATGAAGCGTGAAGATACGGTCCATTGCTTTAGCAAGAATAGGGTCAACTTTGTAATCACGGTCTGCAGGAGTAGCAAACATCATGTACAAGAAGTTTTCTGCGTAGCTTAAATCGTTACGTGGGTAAACGAATGGTTGGCCTACTGTGTATTTGTAAGTCCAAGCAGCTAAAGTAGGAACTTTAGCGATTAAGCGAATAGCAGTGATTTCGCGGTGGTCAATGTTTTCAACATCGAAACCGTTGTGATAGAACGCAGAAAGCGCACCAACAACACCACACATGATCGCCATAGGGTGAGCGTCACGACGGAAACCATTGAAGAAACGGCCAACTTGATCGTGAACCATAGTGTGGTTACGAACTTTAGCATCGAATTCTTGTTTTTGTTCAGCAGTAGGAAGCTCGCCGTTCAAAAGAAGGTAGCAAGTTTCTAAGTAGTCTGCTTTAGTAGCAAGCTGGTCGATTGGGTAGCCACGGTGTAGAAGAACACCTTTACCGCCGTCAATGAAAGTGATTTTAGATTCACAAGCAGCCGTTGAGACAAAACCAGGATCAAAAGTAAAGTGACCTGCGGCCAACACATCTTTAACGTCAATTACATCTGGGCCTAGAGTGCCACTGTAAATTGGTAAGTCAATTTCTTTGCCATCAAGCTGTAAAACGGCTTTTTTGCCAGTTGCTTCAGACATTCAATAGATCTCCTGTCCTGGTGAATGTTTTATCTGACTCAGTACTAATCTTTTAATGCGAGAATCAGACGGATCAAAAATTTGCTCTAAGATTAGAGGGAACTGAAATTTTGTCAATTATACTTATGGATATAAATTGAGGATCATTGATTGAAATGAAGCACAATTCATCCGCTTAAAAAATGAGTAAAATCACAGTGCCGACGCAGTATAATAAGTCAAATTGCAGGGGAGGTGCAGATTAAAAAAAGCCTATTGCCTTAATTGTAAGCAATTTTTAATTCTTAAAAACTCTGAAACAAATATGAATTACAAGACCGCTATTTCATTAAATTATTATAATTTTCGTAACTTACACACATCTGTGGCTCTAAATTGCTGTTTTCTTATTCATAATTAAAACGACTTAATCGCCCTTAAAAAAAAGTTCGTTTGGTTAAAAAATAGTTAATTAAACGCCTTTAAAAGCTTAATAAATGATCATTTTTGTCATTTGAAAGGTAAAAAATGGCGTTTTATTAAACAGATTTGCTGTTGCTGAGATTTTTATGCACAGACTAAGTTCTTATTTCGTTTCATGATCTTTGAGTTTTATCATTTGAGAAAATGATGCACATTTATTTTTATGATTATGGCTTGGCGAATGTGTTGGAAGATTTTAAAATGTAGTGGGAAAAGAAAGATTTAGATTTGTTCATCTTTAGTCTAAAAGTTTAAATCGCTATATACACACAAAAACAATAAGTTAAATTTACATTTAACTGATTAAAACCAACAAGATAGTCTGATTTTCTTAGATAAATAAGGTATTTGTTTTTAGAAAAGTTATTGTTAATGATTCTTATTTAAGGATATTTTGCAAAATTCCTAATTGTCTTCGTTTGTGTTTTGAAAGTTCACGTTTTATAATTCCCTGTCGTTTATAAGATCAGACAGCTGCAGAGTTTATTATATTGTAATGTCTGACTATGCTAGCTTTCCTACGAATTAATTCCAACAAACTCCGGATGGAGTTTTTACTTACAGGATGCCCGCTGTGAAAAGCAACAGACCTGTCAATTTGTCCATGGGTCAAGTTTTAGAAGTAAACTTAAAATCCCCTGTGGCTATTGCATCAATTTTACACCGTCTATCAGGTGTTATCGTATTTTTACTCGTACCGGTCCTTCTTTGGATTTTAGACAAATCTCTATCTTCACCTGAAGGTTTTGCGCAAGTTCAAGCTGTGTTTGATAGCTTTATTGTGCGTTTTGTCGTATGGGTATTTGTAGCCGGCTTAATTTATCACCTTATCGGTGGTATCAAGCATCTATTTGCAGATCTTGGCGTTGCTGAAGAACTTCAAAGTGGTCGTATCGCAGCTACTATTTCATTGATCTTGTCTGCAATCGGTATTGTTGCAGCATTTGTATGGATTGTTCTCTAATGAAAAGTGCTACAGGTTTAACAGGATCAGGTTCACGCGATTGGTTTATCCAACGTGTAAGTGCCGTTGTATTGGCTGTTTATACTATTGTTGTACTGGGCTGGATCCTTTGCAATAGCGGATTCACTTTTGAGCAATGGTATGGCTTTATGATGACAACACCAATGAAGATTTTATCTTTATTGTCTGTCTTATCTCTTGTTGCGCATGCTTGGATTGGTATGTGGCAAGTATTCACTGACTATGTGACTACTCGTCAAATGGGTCCTTCAGCAAACGGTCTGCGTTTAGTGCTGACTTCTGCAGTGATTGTTGCAGTATTTGCATACGCGATCTGGGCGATCCAGATTTTTTGGGCAAATTGATAGGAAGATATCATGGGCGCTATAACCCCTAAAGAAGATTACACAAATATTCCACACCAAACTTTCGATGCAGTCATCGTTGGTGGTGGTGGTTCAGGTATGCGTGCTTCTTACCAACTTGCTCAAGCTGGTTTGAAAGTTGCTGTACTGACTAAAGTATTCCCAACTCGTTCGCACACTGTTGCAGCGCAGGGTGGTATTGGTGCATCTCTTGGTAACATGCAAGAAGATAACTGGCACTACCACTTCTACGACACAGTTAAAGGTTCTGACTGGTTAGGTGACCAAGACGCAATTGAGTTCATGACTCGTGAAGCGCCTCAAGTTGTATATGAACTTGAACACTTAGGCATGCCATTTGACCGTAACGCTGACGGTACAATTTACCAACGTCCGTTTGGTGGTCATGCTGCGAACTATGGTGAAAAGCCAGTTCCACGTGCATGTGCTGCTGCCGACCGTACAGGTCACGCACTTCTTCACACGCTTTATCAAAGCAACGTGAAAATGGGTACTCAATTCTTCGTAGAATGGATCGCACTTGATTTGATCCGTAACGAAGCAGGCGATGTACTTGGTGTGACAGCAATTGACCAAGAAACGGGTAAAATTGCAGTATTCCAAGGTAAAGCTACATTGTTTGCTACTGGTGGTGCTGGTCGAGTTTACCGTGCATCTACTAACGCTTATATCAACACTGGTGACGGTCTTGGTATGGCAGCTCGTGCAGGTATTCCATTACAAGATATGGAATTCTGGCAATTCCACCCAACAGGTGTTGCGGGCGCAGGCGTATTGTTGACAGAAGGTTGTCGTGGTGAAGGTGCGATCCTTCGTAACGATGCTGGTGAGCCGTTCATGGAACGTTATGCTCCGACACTTAAAGACTTGGCACCTCGTGACTTCGTATCACGCTCTATGGACCAAGAAATTAAAGAAGGTCGTGGCTGTGGTCCTAAGAAAGACTACATCTTGCTTGATATGACGCATCTTGGTGCTGAAACAATCATGAAACGTCTTCCATCTGTATTCGAGATTGGTAAGAAATTCGCGAACGTTGACATCACTAAAGAGCCAATTCCTGTAGTACCTACAATCCATTACCAAATGGGTGGTATTCCTACAAACATTCATGGTCAAGTGGTTGTTCCTGTTTCTCGTGAAACTGAAGCTTTGGTTGCGAACTACAACAAAGAAACTGATGTGTACTCACACAACGCGGGCGACCGTGATTTCACTAAACCAGTGAAAGGTTTTTATGCAATCGGTGAATGTTCATGTGTATCTGTACATGGTGCAAACCGTCTAGGTACAAACTCATTGCTTGACTTGGTTGTATTTGGTAAAGCTGCTGGTGAACATATTGTTGACTACGTAACTAAACACCATGGTGATGAATACGCTCCATTACCTACAACTGTTCTTGAAAACACTTTGAATCGTGTTCGTCATCTTGATGAATCTACTTCTGGTGAAAATGCTCAAGAAGTTGCTGATGCAATCCGTGACATCGTTCAAGACCATGCTGGTGTATTCCGTACATCTGCACTTCTTGAAGAAGGTGTGAAACAGATTCTTGCGATCGAACCACGTGTACGCAACATTCACTTGAAAGACAAATCTAAAGTATTTAACACAGCACGTGTTGAAGCTCTAGAAGTTGAAAACTTGTATGAAGTTGCAAAAGCGACACTGATTTCTGCAGCTGCACGTAAAGAATGTCGTGGTGCGCATACAGTGGTAGATTTCGAATTACCACCTGATCATGCTGACTACCCATACGGCCGTCGTGATGATGAGTGGATGAAACACACTTTATGGTTCTCTGTAGATAACCGTCTTGAGTACAAACCAGTACGTTACAAGCCTTTATCTGTAGATGCTATTCCACCTAAACCACGTACATTCTAATTGGGAGAAGTAAGATGAGTAGAGGTACTCGTACATTTAATATCTACCGCTACGATCCTGATAAGGATGCAGCTCCGTACATGCAAACTTTTAAACTAGAGTTGACTGACAAGCACCGTATGTTGCTTGATGCGCTTCTAGCATTAAAAGTACAAGACGAATCATTAACATTCCGTCGTTCATGTCGTGAAGGTATTTGTGGTTCTGATGGTGTAAACATCAATGGTAAAAATGGTTTAGCGTGTCTTTGGAACCTAAACGACTTACCAGAAGTGATTACAATTCGTCCACTTCCAGGTCTTCCAGTAATTAAAGACTTGGTTGTAGATATGAATCAGTTCTACGATCAGTACAATAAAATCCATCCGTTCCTAATCAACAATCAGCCTGCGCCTCCTAAAGAGCGTTTGCAGTCTCCTGAAGAGCGTGAACACTTAGATGGTTTGTACGAATGTATTCTTTGTGCATGTTGTTCAACTTCATGCCCATCATTCTGGTGGAACCCAGACAAGTTCTTGGGTCCATCAGCATTGTTGAACGCATATCGCTTCATCATTGACTCTCGTGATACAGCAACTCAAGAGCGTTTGGCTCGTCTTGACGACCCATTCTCATTGTTCCGTTGTAAAGGTATCATGAACTGTGTATCTGTATGTCCTAAGGGTCTTAACCCAACTAAAGCAATCGGTCACATCCGTAATATGCTTTTAGATCTAGGTTAATAGATTTAGCAGTAAAAAGAAGCGCACCATTGGGTGCGCTTTTTTTTGTCATATAGGACTTACGCACTATTATTTAAAGATTCTCTGTGGTAGCAGATGATTTTTATCGAGAATAAAGTCATCAATGAAGCTTTTGATAATTGGTCTAAATAATTTCTTCTGCCAACGATATACATT
>NZ_VPDB01000006.1:0-97859 GCF_013417925.1 Acinetobacter sp. YH12218 | reverse complement strand
AGTTGTATGAGGGATAAGGGCAAATTGTAGGTTTTATCTCAGGTTCAAATTTAAGATTTTAGCAGCACTCCAAACTCTACAATTTGCGTATAGTGGTAGCTAATCACTATATCAATCAAGATACAAGTAGCACTGCTACGCAAGGGAGAGGTTATAAACCTTATCGATTAGGCACCAGCACATAGCGACCATTTTCAAAGATCCAGTACATGCCACTTGGGGGTGCAGGTAAACCTAAACGCTGCCAATCACTGATAAACGTATAGGTCGAACTCGAAATACTAGCGCTGGCAGGATCGCCATTGACCCAACTATAGCTCTGCGAATTTTGGATAATCGTAGTCGGTGCTTGATATTGAATACTTATGCCATTTTGCACCTGTGGTGGATATGGACGGTTTGGATAATTGGGATATTGAGGGCGATGAGGATAGTTCGGGTAATGCTGCGGGTAATTGGGAGCATGCTGTGGATAGCTTTGACCATGTTGGGGATAACCAGGCCGATTCATCGACGGTGGGCGGTGTTGTGGTTTTGATGTATCCACACCTTGGTAGTTTGCCCATTTGTTTTCCGCAAAAGTACTGGCCGAAGCACTGATCAGCATCACACCTGCCATTGCATAGAATAATGTTGCTTTCACTCGAGCTTTCCTTCACGGTATATAGATTAAGTATAAAACCCATTTTAGGAGAAAAAATGAATAAAAATCCATCAAATGCAAGAATTTGTTAATTTTCCGACCAAGCTGATCGCACCTTCATGCTAGCCTGTTTTTGATTGGATTATGCTAAGATTGATTTTATTTCGTAGTGGATCAAACGCTGTGTCTGAATTAAGTTTTGACCGACTTCATCAATTTTTTTCGAAAGTACCAAGTATCCAAGAAGCCTTAATCGACTCCTACGGCACCGATGGCAAAAATGCGTGGTGGTTCAAATTTCAAATTAATGTAGATCACCCTTTAGCATGGCAAACTGTTCAAGAATTGGGCCATGTATTGAACTATATTTCTAAAAATGAACGCTTACCGACTCAATTTTTACCGGTTTCTCCGCCACCATATATGAATGGCGAAGCAAAACAATTCTTGTCTTGGGTGATTCAATGTAACCATGCTGACTTTCCACCAGATGTCATCTGTGACTGGTTAGAAGCTCGTTTACCTCAACCGGTAGAAGATGCAGATAAATGGAAAATCAAAACGGATATTAAAGAATTAGATCAAATGTCAGATAAAGATTTAGATCAAATCGTTCCGCCGAATCCTGTACCGAAGAATTAAAACTGATTAAATCCCTCCTAACCTCCCTTTAAAAAAGAGAGGAAAGTCCCTCTTTTTAAAAGAGGGACTTGGGAGATTAAGACAATTCTAAAAAGTAGATATTCCGCTCCATTCCATAAAGCGATACAACACATATTTCAAGGTCGATTCATCCGCATATTTACTATAATCGACACTCATTTGTTTACCATCCAGATTTGACCAAGCAGTATTAAAGTACTGTGATACATCTTTAAAAACTTGAGCATCTTTCACACCGATCACTCGTAAATCAGTTTCTAAATTATAATTTTTCAAGTTACGCGCCGTGAAATTGGCAGAACCTAAAATCATATCGGCTTGATAAGCAGTACGTTTTAAAATCATCTTGCTATGGCACTGCTCACCTTGGGTATTACACCAACGTACATCAATACCCGCCTCATGTAATTCGGATGCTACAGGTCGATTTGGAATGCCATTTTTGGTACGTCCAAAAGCATCCTTATTCGGATCGAGTAATACACGCACTTTCACGCCACGTTCATGCGCAGCAATGAGTGCCTTGATAATTTTACGTTCTGACAAGTAGAACATCGCAATATCAATTTCTGTACCCGCTTTTTGTGCCGTATTAATCATATCTAATACGCCATCATAAATGGCTTTTTCAGTCAGCACCTGTACTTGAGGCTCAGTTTTCGCGGCTTCAACATCCTTAATCACCACAAATGGAATATTGGCTTTGGACATCATGCCTACGGCTTGCTCGGTCTTTAACAGATCAATCGCGGTCATGCCTTTGACGGTTAAGGCCACATTGGAATGTCGTGAGCTACCATCATGTGGATTCATAGAGGTGACTAAACCTTTCCAACCTTCAACGGTATCTACCACCAAGGTTTTACGATGATTGGCTTTAAAGTTGAAAAGATCCATATAGCTGCGAATCGTCACTTTTTCCGTACCTAATGGATTCGGTAACCAACCTTTTTGTGGGTTATTGCCAATATCTTGACAGCAGATATACCAAAAGCCTGACCATGCTGGGTTGGATGCACGAAGCGGTACCAAATTGGTTTCGATCAACTCAATGCCCCCTTGTCGTAATTGACGATAATGTTCGGGTTGAATGCCGCCATATACCGAATTGACTGGGTCAGTAATCACAAAAATTTCCACTTGAGGAGATAGACGACGCTTCAAAATCAGCGCATCGGTCAACTCCTGTGTTAATTGTTCATGTTTTAATTGAGAGTCACCAACTTGCGGATTAAAGAGAAACATATCCAACACAATGGTCGACTGTGCTTCCTCAATCATTTTCAGCATTTCTTTAAAAATGCGATGTTCCTGTTGCTGCTTTCCTTGCGCATCGATATAGGTTTCATCCACTAAAAAGTTCACTTCAGCATGGCGAAGTTTTCCTGTGTAGTTCAACCCTTCTGGGAGTGGCTTTAGCGTGTGATAGGTTGCCGAGGCCAAATAACCTAAAACCAATAAACCAATGACCACACCCACATAGCGACGACGTGACCAATTGAGCTTGTGATGTATTCGTTGAATGATGCGCATAAGAAAAAACCTAGTCTAATGCGCTCAGACTAGGTTTTATTCATTGATTTTTCAAGAGGATTTCTGTGACTTTACCTAGACTTACTTAGAGAAGTCTGTGCAAATTCAATTAGAAACCAAATTCAAGACCAACCGTAAAATTACGACCGACTTGTGGAATATTGGCAAGGAATGACGTATGAGAGTAAACATCTTCATCCAATAAATTATTGGCTTTGAAATAGACTCGATAATCATTTTGATCTTTCAATTGACCACTATAGGCCACACCCAAATTCACCATATTGTAGCCATCTGTTTCACGCTCAAATGCAGTGATTTTGTCTTGTTTGAATACATGTGAATATTCTGCAAGACCTGACCAACCATCGGCAAAGTCAACATCGACCTTAGTTCCTAAGCGCCCTGCAGGCACACGTGGCGCATTTTCACCATCAATTTTGCCGCGTACATAATCACCAAAGACACTGAGTTTATACATATCATTAATGGCATAACCCACTTGAGCTTCCGCGCCATAGAACTTGGCTTTGTCTTGGGTGTAATCAACTAAGCGGAAGTTTTCAAAATTATCTTTGGTTGCAGCATAAATGTAGTTGTCATACCAGTTGTGGTACACATGAACGTGATAATCCAACTGATCTTTTTCATAATGGAAACCTAATTCTAGATTATTAGATTTTTCAACATCTAGATTTTCATTTCCGCGTTCATAGGTATTGGTCGCAAAATGCTTACCATCTGCATAGAGCTCTTGCGCCAATGGCAAACGCTCTTGATGAGAACCCACCAAGGATAATTTATAATTGGGTGCAAACGCCCAGTTCACAGCACCTGAGTAGGAAATACCATAATCGTCATAATCTTTTTGTGCAGAATCGATCTGAATTTTCTGCTGATCGACACGGGCGCCCAGCTCGACATGAAAATCACCAAATTGTTTATGTTCTAAACCAAATACACTCCATTTTTGGGTTTTATTTGGGTTGATCAATGACTCTTCGCCACTGATATTGAGCTTTTGCTGATTGTATTGTGCGCCTATCACCCCTTCCCAATCCGCAATCGGGTTATGCACCAACTCTAAACGACCATCATAGCCCTGACTTTTAAAGGTCGTTGCCGCTGTATCACCTTCAATTTCATCATGTTGATAATCGGTATAACTTGCATGTGCACGGATTTTTTGGAAGCCCGCAAACGGATTCGCAAGTTCGGTACGGAAATCATAGCGTTCTGACTTTAAATCGACCCACGGACCAGCAGCATCATGGTCATGATCGTGGTCGTCATGGGCTGAATGATCATGCTCATCGCTGTGATCATGATTATCATGCCCGTCACAATGCAAATGATCATCATGTGGATGACAGCTTTCATATTCATGACTATGCCCCGGCAAGCCATATTGGTCTTGACGGTTGCTATAAGACAGTCCAGCAAAACCTCGATCATGAATCCATGACGCACCTACACTGACATTTTGCCCTTCTGCAAAGGTGTTGCCAACGCGGCGTTCTTTTTCTAATTCGCCATCATGATCATGGAAATAATTGGGTACGATATAGTCATTGGCTTTACGCTTTGATCCCTCAACTCGCAGTGCAAAATTTTCTCCTAGCGCAGCAGTGACACCTGCACTCGATAATTTTTCGCCACTACCTGAGTTATAACGTAGCCCAACCTGCCCCTCTAAACCATTTTCAGGCATCTGCGTTGGAATTTTTTGATCGGTAACATTCACCAACCCACCAACCGTCCCAGCTGCATATAATAAAGTGGATGGCCCACGAATCACTTCTACTTGTTTCGCTAAAATTGGATCAACCGTCACTGCATGGTCAGGGGATAAAGTTGAAACATCTGCTGTTTCAGATGCATGCTCCAACACTTTGACACGTGGCCCATCTTGCCCACGTATTACAGGTCGACTTGAGCCTGCACCAAACTGATTTGAATACACTCCAGGTTGTCCGGCAATGGCATCACCAATAGTGACTCCACCTTGTGCCAAATCTTTATGCTTAATAATGTTATCTGCAACCGCAAAATCTGCAGCACTTTGATTTAAAGGATGAACCTGAACATTAATCGCCTCTAAAGTTTGTACCTGTTGTTGCTGATCATCAGCATAAATATTGGGTGCAATCACTGCAAAAATTGAGATTGTGATTAAATTCTTATGAAAAGACATTTGGAGAGACTCAAATCTGGCTAATTTTGAATAATGTTATAATATAACATTTCATTACTTTTGCAATAAAAAACATTCTAATCTGCCCAAATCATATACACTCACCGATACCACATTGTATTTATTCATATATTTATTTTAATTCAATGCCTTTTACCATATCCCATGCTGTACTCGCACCGCCTATTTCCAAATTAAGCGGAAATCGCCTGCCTATTGCAGCACTCGCAATTGGTAGCATGGTGCCAGATTTATTCCGTTTATTTACTAATGCTGACTATGCAGGTTCACATCAATGGTCGGGGTTAATTGTTCCAAACTTAATCCTTGGTTTGCTGTTTTGTGTGCTGTGGTATGTGCTCTATCGCCCGATGTTATTTGCTTTTTTTGGTTTAAATAAGCCGCTGAATCTACAGAATTTCAATCAATGCTGTGGGTTTATGCTCAGTCTCATCCTCGCACTCATCATTGGAACTTCGACGCATATTGTTTGGGATGGCTTGACCCATGTTGACTTTCGTACCTTTGCATTTAAGGATCTATTGAGTCTACCGATTCAATTTTTTGGTCATTCATATCCCCTACATCGCGTGTTGCAAATTGGATTATCTGGCTTGGCACTCCCCGTTTTGGCATGGATGATTTATCGTCATCATCTTCACTATCGAAGTACTGTAAACGTCCCCACAACCATCAAAGTCTATGTATATGGTTTAGCGGCCCTGTCTCTAGCTGCGGGAATCGCAAGTTATTTTTATTTTGCTGACAGTATTTACTCAGATGCCTTTGTGCATGACCTGTATGCCTATGTCGGCAAAGCCATTAATTATTTTTTTCGTGCATTTTTGGCCACGTTTAGCCTTGGTAGTCTGATATTTCTGATCTTAAGCAAGAGCACTAACATTTTTTCTACGTCATCGGCTTAAGCCCTTCATTGAGCAAAAATTTGCTGTAAATTTGGCTGTTTTAGCAATAAGTCCTTGTGACAAAACAGCCAAAAAGAGGCATAATCCCCTATTCGAATAAAAGCGGTACGCTGTTTACGTATTCGCTGACCTTAACCCATATAGTTGGATTTCTAACGCTATGATGCGAACTCATTACTGCGGCTCACTTACTGAAGCCCAAATCGACCAAACCGTTACATTATGCGGTTGGGTTCACCGTCGCCGTGACCACGGTGGTGTAATCTTCCTTGACATGCGCGACCGTGATGGCCTTGTTCAAGTAGTGATTGACCCTGATACTCCTGAAGCTTTCGCGACTGCTGATAAATCACGTTCAGAATTCGTATTAAAAATTACAGGCCGTGTGCGTCGTCGTTACGCAGGTACTGAAAACGCGAATATCGTGAGTGGTCAAATCGAAGTTTTAGGCAAAGAAATTGAAGTTCTTGCTGCGTCTGAAACTCCTCCATTCCCATTGAATGACGAAAATACCAATATTTCTGAAGAAGTACGTTTGAAATATCGTTTCCTCGATATTCGTCGTCCAGAAATGTTAGATCGTTTACGTTTCCGTTCTAAATTAACCAACCTTATTCGTAACTACTTCGAAGAAAATGGTTTCCTAGACGTTGAAACACCGATTTTGACTCGTGCGACTCCTGAAGGTGCGCGTGACTATTTAGTACCAAGTCGTGTTTCTAACGGTAGCTTCTACGCACTTCCACAATCTCCACAATTGTTCAAACAGTTGTTAATGGTTGGCGGTATCGATCGTTACTACCAAATCGCGAAATGTTTCCGTGATGAAGACTTACGTGCTGACCGTCAGCCTGAATTCACACAAATCGACGTTGAAACATCGTTCATGAGTGACGATGACATCATGGATTTAATGGAACGTTTAACGGTTAAGATGTTCAAAGAACTTCTAAACGTTGAATTCGACAAATTCCCTCGCATGACTTATGCAGACGCAATGCGTGACTATGCATCTGATAAACCTGACTTACGTATTCCTTTGAAACTTGTTGATGTTGCAGACATGATGCAAGACGTTGAGTTCAAAGTATTCGCAGGTCCTGCAAAAGATCCTAAAGGCCGTATTGTTGCGCTTCGCGTACCAGGTGCTGGCGCGCTTCCACGTAGCCAAATTGACGAATATACTAAATTCGTTGGCATTTATGGCGCGAAAGGCTTGGCTTACATCAAAGTCAACGAACTTGAAAAAGGTATTGAAGGTCTTCAATCTCCAATCGTTAAATTTATCGAGCCTATCGTACTTGATCTATTGAAACGCGTTGGTGCTGAAAATGGCGACATCGTATTCTTTGGTGCGGACAAAGCGAAAATCGTAAATGATGCGATGGGTGCTTTACGTATTAAAGTCGGTCACGACATGAAACTTGCAACTTGCGAGTGGGCGCCACTTTGGGTTGTTGACTTCCCAATGTTCGAAGAAACTGATGACGGTAAATGGACGTCTGTTCACCACCCATTCACGCTGCCAAAATCAAGCGTTGAAGAAGTGAAGAACAACCCAGGTGCTGCACTTTCTGTTGCTTACGATATGGTATTGAACGGTACTGAAATCGGTGGTGGTTCACTTCGTATCTTCAACCTAGAAATGCAAAAAGCGATCTTTGAAGCGCTTGGCATTGGTGAAGAAGAAGCAGAAGAGAAATTCAGCTTCTTATTAAATGCGTTGAAATTCGGTGCGCCTCCTCACGGTGGTTTGGCATTCGGTCTTGACCGTTTAGTGATGTTGATGACTGGTGCATCTTCTATCCGTGACGTGATTGCATTCCCGAAAACGAAAACTGCGGAATGTCCTTTAACTCAAGCGCCTGCGCCAGTTGAAGCGAACCAATTGCGTGACCTTGGTATCCGTTTACGTGAAAAACCAAAAGCTGAAGAATCTAAATAATCTTACATTTTAAGATTTAGATTTTAAGGTTTAAAAAACCCTGCGCTAAGCAGGGTTTTTTATTTCGACCAACAAAAGGTCGTTGAAAACCTACAAAACATAAATTAAAGATTTGATTTACTTTGCTAATATCAAAACGCTTCAACTACGTTATGATGTTGCACCATATCCTTTGAGCAATGGACAGCTCAATTTTCCACTTCCAATTATTTTGTTTTTAGATTCAGATCTTTTTGTACTTTTTCACTGAATAAGTCCGGTCTCTTGGCAAAATTTATTTTATTCCATGCTGTAAATTTTGAGACCTTGTGATCCATGTACTTTATATTCAAAATCATCGCGCTATTGCCACTTTGGCTGTTACAAAACTTGGCTTTGATGATCGCCTTTATTCTTAATCTATTTAATTCATCGATCAAACGTATCACTAGCATCAATATTCAACTGGCCTACCCAGATATGTCAGCGACAGCGAAGAGACAGCTCGTCAGTCAAAGTATCCGCAGCCAATGCCTGACCTATATTGAATTTATTAAATGTTGGGGCATGCCGCCGAGTTATAGCCTGAGCTTATTGAAAAACATTTATGGTGAACAGATCCTTACGGAAGCACTTGCGAATAAAAAAGGTGTCATTGTTGTGGTTCCGCATTTTGGCTGCTGGGAACTACTCAATGCATGGCTAAATCTCTATACAGAACCGATGATTATGTATAAACCGAATAAAAATAAAGGTATAAACCGATATCTTTTAGAAGCACGCGAAAAGTTTAACGCAACACTCGTTCCTACAGATGAAACAGGGATCCGTGCCATTTTTAAGCATTTGAAACAAGGTGGCCTAACAGTCATTTTACCAGACCATTTACCAAAGCCTTCAGGCGGCATTTATTCCAATTTTTTTGGGCAAAATACTTTATCAATTACACTGGTTTCAAAGCTTGCTGCAAAAATACAATGTAATGTCATTGGTTTAAGTTGTATTCGACAACCCAACTTAAGGCACTTTGATGTGCATTGCCAAACCTTAGCAGACGAGATTTCCCCTAAAGACTTACAATGCTCTGTCGACACGCTTAACATTGCCATGCAAGACATCATTAACCAAGCACCAGAACAATATATCTGGTCTTACAAACGCTTTCGGGTCTGCTTTGGCAACATCAATATGTACCGCAAATAAAGGTGATCTGAACAGAACTCAACCTTAAGATTTGTTTATCACGGGCTTGGATTAATCTTATTCAATTGAGATCGATTATCGACAGTGGCATAATAGCCTTAATTTCCACTTTAAGTGATTCTCCTATGGCTATGCGTCCTGAAGTCCGTCGTCGTGCAATCGTGTTGATTGTTTTTTCTGTCGTACAATGGTTGTTCATGCGCTACATTTTAGCCAACGAATTATTTAACTTAACCACCTATAACCGCATTGTTTTATTCTGTGTCAGCAGCCTTGCAGGTGCATTATTAATCTTTGTCGGTTTGATTTATATGGTGTTGAAAGGTAATGCGGATCGCACTGAAGATTAATTCAGTGCTCTCTCGGTTGTTTCCAAACTGATCACATGCTGTGCTGTATTCCAAATTTCATTGCATTCTTGCCATTTCGCATGATTTACAAAGTGCGACTCATCTAAACGTATAAATGCCCCTGCTGCACCATAAAGCTGTGTCAGGGTGTCGATAGCAGTCGAACGTATCGAATAATAACGCTCAAAACACCAGCCCTGCTCATACTGAAAAAGCTCTAAAATCGTATCATATTTCAAAATTTCATAGCCCATGCTTTCAATCGCTTGAACAGTACTTTCACTCAGATATCGATGTGGCGCATAGTATAAATGCCGATCGGCCAGTTGCTGTTTAAGCGATTTTAAAATACTTAAATATTCAGCTTCTGACTTAAGATATGTTCCCACAAGATTCGAACCAATGACTAAATCGCAACCATTTTTTGTCTCTAGCGTACGAGCGTTTTGTTTAAAGATCCGATAATCATTGATCGTCATCGGATGCGTAGTTTCTAAATCGTCATACAAGGTAAATAATTGAATTTTTTTTAAAACTTCAGGGTTTTGTTTAATCCCGAACAACCCTTGTGATCGATCTTTTGTATAATAAGTGCCCTGATTTAGATGATCCACAATCATCCGAGTTTCATTGCCATCATCGATTAACCAATAATTTTTTGCATTTAAAGTATTCATGAGATGCAGTGGAATATGCTGAATCATCCCTGTAAAAATATCGTCATATTGACTATGATCTGGAAAATACTTTTTCAACTGAAATGCATAAAACTTCTTTTTCCACCCCATAAAAGGTTGATATACAATACGATCCCAGCCCTGAAGTGTCTGTAACATCTGTTGCATCATGCGATGGTCTCGCAGTGAACCATAAACCACTAACAGTTCATTTTGCGTATCGGCTTGATGAAACCGTTGCATTGCCTCAAAGGCATTAAATAACTGTAATGGGGTCCGCACAATAAACAATCGTTTTATCATCACTATTACACTATATTAAGGGATGAGGCAGAATGATTTGCCCACCAAAATTAAACGTTATGATTTCCAATGCCATTTTGATCTTGAACAATAGGTAACCTTTTTGAAACACTTTTTTATTCTCAATGATACCCGTACCAACCTACACCATGGTTGCGAAGTCGTAATGAATAATCTGTACAGTCTAATACAGAAAAATCATCCTGATGCGAAGTTTTCTCAACTTTGTACGGGGCAAACGATTTCTGAAGAAAAATGGCTTGAGTTATTAAAAGATATCGATATTGTCCTGATCAATGGAGAAGGTACACTGCATGATGCAGCGCCTTTTGGTGAGTTTCTCCTCAAACTTGGATCTATCGCCAAACAACAAGGTAAACCTGTATTTCTGCTGAATAGCACTTGGGAAAATAACCCAACGTCATGGAATGAACTGATTCAAGATTTTGATGGGCTCTATGTACGCGATAAAAAAAGTTTAGCAACGTTGCAGCCACAGCATCCACATTGTGAATATGCCGCCGATTTAACCTTTTATTCGAGTCATCAGTTTAATCCAGCTCATACAACAGAATCAGCATCTGCACGTCCTGCTCAAGTCATTGTGAATGATTCGGTGTATAGCCATGTCAGTGATGCCCTATTTGCCTATGCTGAAAAGCAACGCTTTAACTATCATCCAATCACCAAAAACTTGCCCTTAGATGCGCATACCATTGGCTACAATCCCAAAAAAATGAAGAAATTAAAACAATATAATCTTCTTTCTAAACTCACCTTTGGGCTATATAAGCCGCGTCGTTATTATCAAGACTTTAATTATTGTATTGACGACACACAGGCTTTTAAGCAAAAAATGCTCGAAAGTGATTTAGTGATCACTGGTCGTTATCACTGCTTATGTTTTTGTTTACAGATGCAAATTCCAGTGTTGATCGTTGCATCAAACACCTCTAAAACGCATAACTTGCTCAATGATGCACAGGTTACAGATCGCCATATTCGTTTGGAAGACTTAAAACAACTGAGTCTTGAACAACTTTATGCAAAGGCTAAATTTAGCGATGAAGAAAAGCTCAGACTTCAGTGTTTTGATCAGCAAACCAAGTTAAAACATGAACAGATTTTTAGCCAAATTTGTGCCTAAAAAAAAGCCGCTCAATGAGCGGCTTTTCTTTTAATGTGATTCAGCTTGTCGAATTGCAGCTAATACTGCCTCCGTTACAACTTGCTGACCTTGAGAGGATAAATGTGTTGAATCATCATAATAAAAATCTAAATTTTGTTTTAATTCATCATAATACGAGATATGTAAAACACGCTTACCATCAGCCAAATCATGCAAAGCTTGATTATAAATCACAGTTTGTGGTTCACGACTCATATCTTTATTTGGGGCAATATCCAACAATAAAATATATTTCGCCTGAGTCTGCTCAATCATATAAGCAATATTCTTCTTATACTCTTGAACAGGAACTACATTAGCCTGCCCAACCAAACTATGCCAATGAATTTTTCGCGCATATTTTTTAATTTTTTTCACTATTTTACGTAATAATCTACGCCATGGTGAATCCGGATAATACAAGACAAAAGGTGAACCTTTGAATGTCAGCCAGCTGTCAACTAATCCATATTGAATACTCAAAATATCTGTATTAGCCACGTCTTTTAAATTAAAAAACTGTAACCCTTCACGAGTAGTACTCATAGTATAGCCATAGTTTTCCAAAGCCCAATCTTGTTGTAAAGCAACACGTTCTGGATAAGCATTACCCATATTGCTTATTTCTCCGACCGTATTACAATCTCCTAAAGCAACGTAACGAATTGGTTTGCCCATGTAACCTATTCCAAAGACAGTGATGCGGCATTATACGCTACAAAATATGTCATGTTACACTATCGTGAATCGTTCAAATTTATTTCATTAATGTGAGTCCACATGCAAGCAGATTTCGGCCTATCTTCAGAAGCTTATCATGTTCATCCAGAAAGCTTAATCACTTTATCGCAGCGTGATTTTTCTTTTCAAGGTGATCATTTAGGTTGTGATGCGGTTGTTCTTTTAGCGTGTGAAGCAAACCAGCATCAAGATTGTATTATCTATTTAAAGTCAGTGACTTCATTGGAGCAAGATCGTGTACGTACTCGATTTGCATTCCAAACCGAAGGTTTTTTATTTAACTTTTTTGGTTCTTTTATTAAAAAAATTCGCTCTCGTCGCCAAAATTTTGGTTCTCATAGCTATCGTATTTTACTCAGTGACATTACAGAAAATGCGTTAGAACGGAATATTAAAACGCCTGAAACGGCATACAACTGGACGAGCCGCCGTTGGAAGCTGGATGAAGATAAACGTCAGGAACGCTACAGTAAACTGGAAAAATCTTTTAAAGATTCGGGTTATGACTTTAACTTTCCAATGCACATCATGTTATGCCGTTCTATGGGCGTAAAAGATAAGCTGAATCAAGGACATCATCGTATTATGTTCTGTAAAATTTACGGCATTACAGAAGTAAGCACCAAATTTATTAGTTCAGCCTACATGCCACCAGTATTTCAGCCTTTCTTTAAAAAGTTCATCGAAGTCACTAACTATAAACAAGTTTAAGCAGTCTGACTCGCAATCGCCTGCCTATATACATGTTCTGTGTTCAAGAGCATGTGCTCGATGGTTAAATGCTGCTGTGCCAAGTTAAATGCATCTTGAAAAACAGACTCAGGATGCTCCAAAGCGCAATAGCGTTTGATCAGTTGTTGTAAAGCATCGGCATCGCTCGTTTCACATAACCACGTTTCGGAAATAAACTCAGGCATCATCCCAACACAGGTTCCAAAAACAGGTCGGTTTAATAATAAAGCTTCACCCAAAGTGTAAGGACCACCTTCACGTAAAGACGAGACGATAAGTGCTTCATGCTCACTGATCTGCTGTTGTATGTCTTCACAAAATCCGATGAGCTGAACCCGATCGGATAAATCTAAATCTTGAATAAGCTGCTCTAATAACGGACGCTGTTCCCCTTCGCCTGCAATCGTCAACCGATGAGGAATATCTTGCCAAGCTTGAAGTAAAACGTCGAAACCTTTCACCTCATTTAAGCGACCAACTGCAATGAACTTACGATTCTTTTGAAATTCTTGACGAACGATCTTCAGTTCAACGCCGTTATATACCACTGATGTTTTGGATGGATTTTCCAATTGATGTTTTAGCTGTTCACTCACCACAATAATATGATCAAATGATTGATTCATTTGATTCTTTTTCTTTTGACCATGAACCGTTACGACACAGGGGAAAGCAAATGATTTAACCATTCCATGCACAAATTGGGCTGTTTTTGCTGCATGTACATGTAATACATCTGGCTGAGTTTCAATAATTTTCTTTTTTAACTGATACTTTGTCCAAGGATTATGCCGACTTCCGCTCAAATCCATTTTTACAACATTCACTTTTGCATCGAGTAAATGAGCAAAACGCTCATGCGCAATCAAGCTGACCTGATTGTTTTGGCTTAACCCATTCGCCAATTCAATCACATGCTTTTCTAGACCACCATCTTCAGCACTGGCCATGACTAATGTAATACGCATGCTCAACCCTCTCGCTTACCTAATTTGAGTCTTAACTTCACTGCAAACATCGAGTCTTTACCACTAATTTTAATACGACGTAATTGCATAAAATCAGGACTGAAGTCATCAATGCCTTCTATGGTGGTCACAGCATTGGTATAGCCAGCTTGTTTTGCGAGTACGACATCACGTTCCGAATATATTCCAAATGGATAAGCAAAACTATGTACTGGTTTTCCTGTCATTTCTTCTAATTGCTGCTTCGATTGAGTTAACTCAGAAAGACACGCTTCATCACTCAATTTATCTAAATTTGCATGCGTCATGGTATGTGAGCCAATTTCGACTAAACCACTGGCTGCCAACTGTTTGACTTGCTCATCATTCAACTTAGGCTCACGTGCTAACTCACCACTGTTATGATGGGCTTTCTTATAGGTTGACCAATCCCGGTCATGTCGATCTACCACCACGTAAATCGTGGCTTTCGCTTGATATTTTTCTAAAATCGGAAAGGCATGTTCTAAATTATCTAGATATCCATCATCAAAGGTAATCGCAACGGTTTTTTCTGGGTGTTTTCCCCAGTCGTCTTGTAGTTCTTGCATGGTCACAAAATGAAAACCTTCGGACTTCATCCACGCCACTTGCTTTTCAAACTCTTCAGGATTCACTCGCAGCTTATTAAATTTTGCACCATCAATATGCTGACGAACCATGTGATACATCAATACACGCGGTTTCTTCCAATCGACTGCAGGTTTCCACCAAGCATATTTGTAGCTGAACGCAATCACCAATAACAGAAGAATAAGAACAATATAAATCACAGGGATAAGCCTTTAAGCACACTCAGGCTATGTTGCCACACGCTCTGAAGCTTTAAAAGTACACGCCTATAATTTCCTTGATTGTGAAAGATTTCGTTAGCAGTATTTAACCCCATATAAATAAGCTTGAGTCGATTACTACAGACCTTTTAAAGACTGATATGGCACATAATCATCCCAATCAAAAACGGTGACATTTTGATTGTCTTCGATATTCGCCAACGATTTTTTAGGATCTAATAATGGTGTTTTCACCCCCAATAAATCTGCATAAATATGCATATAATCATAGGCACTCACAGTCTTGTTATAGTGGTTTTTGGCCTGCGCATCGCTACGTAATACAAAAAATGGAACCTGATAATTATCTTTAAATTCATTATCTACATGATATGAATCTTCATCCACGGTCATACCATGATCAGAAAAATAGGTCACACTGAAACTACGCTGATCAGCCTTCAAAGAGGTATATATCTGTTCTATAAAGTGATCCAACTTATTGATCGAAGATAAATAACAATTAATCGTTTCAGGTTTATTCGCATACATACGTGGTGCCTTAAACAGACGTTCACAAGCATCCGGATGTGAACCCATCATATGAATAAAAATTACATTTTTTTGATTAGCATATTTTTTTAACTGGGCCTGTAATATTTCGACCAATTTGTCGTCATCAATATTACTCGACATATAGTTACCACTTTTCAGAAAAAACTGATGATCGGCATGAATCGCAATTTTAGAAATTGCCGTATCATTTTTCCCCATAAATCCCTGATTTGAAATCCACATGGTGTTATAGCCAGCTTGTTTTGCAAGCGTCACCACATTTTTTGCAATTTGAGGTTCACGGTTTTGATCGACCAAAGTCAGCGTTCGAGTCAGACTGGTTACCGTATTTGGTGCTGTCGCGATGTAATGATCTACAACATCTAGTGGCATCTGATTTAAAAAAGGCGTGGTATCTTCTTTCGCACCGTAAAGTGATAAATGATCTCGCTGAACACTCTCACCAATGATAATCACTTGATTATCATAGCTAGCATTCACCTGCTGAATTTGCCAATCGACATCTTGCACATTATCTTCAAGGAGCTTGGCCTCTTCTTGTTTATATTTAACCGTCGCCAGTGCAGTTTGAACACCAAACACACTGACGCCGTTAGCAATAAAGATAAGTGCCAAAATCAGCTTGCGATAATTTCCCTGATTAGCTTGATTAAAAAATAAAATATAAAAACAGAGACTTAAAAAAATAATTAAGGCAAAAACAATATATTTAGGATTAACTACAGATAAAAATTCAAAGGCTTCATTGGTATTGCTTTGGAACATCGATGCCACGATTCCCAAAGACATGTGCCCTTGTAAGAACCCCGTCCCACTTGCAATATACAAGCTAATGACAAAAAACAGCGCAAGGAAAATGTACTTAAAAATACGACTATGTAATTGTTTTACAGCAATGAAAAAAAACGTACTCGAAAGAACCAAGATAAAAAATAAAGGAGCATCTTTGACTTCAGATAAATAGTCCCCAAAACCCAACCCAACGCAAAACCCAATTGAAAGCAAAAATGGAAACAAATAGGTTTTTAGCATGACCTGACAACCCTTTAATATTATTCAAACATTGTCTAGTTAGACTGAAATGTTGGTAGAAATTTTTCGTCGGGTATTATCTATACTTTAGGGACCGAGTACAATCTTTTTGGCGATACGGTCAGTTTCTTTAAATTCGGTAGCGAGATTCAAATCAGTTAAAGTGGTCTGTAACGACACCAAGCCTTGTTTTAAAATTTCATCTACCGACTTGGTAATCCGGTCTTCCTTCAAGCGATCCACTTCAATCACCCCGACTTTACAACCCGCGGTGAGAGCCTCGTAAATCATTGAAACACTATCTTCAGTTACCCAAACCGCTTCGGCTTTTTGCATTTCTTCGAAAATCCAACCTTGCGGAGTGTCTTCAACTGGGAAAATCTGCAATTTTTCAATATTTTTCAACTGCGTTAGTTCTGCTAAAAACGCTTTTGGTGTGCGCCGTGAAGTGGTCAAAATGATTTCTGAATTTGGATTGTGCTCGACTATCTGTTCAATCGCTTGGAGCACTTTAGCTGCATTCCACTGATGGCGTTTTGACGAACCCCCCAAAGCGATCAAGATTCGACCATGCTGATGCCGCTCTTCATTTACAATAGGATTTAACGCACCTTGTGTGGTTAGTACTTTATTAGATGCCTGAATACCATCGTGCTGTGGAATCACAGCATAATCAAACCATGCAAACGGCAAGCTTGGCTTCATTAAAATAATGGTTTTGGCTTTGTTATACACTTTGCCTAACAGCCATACTCGAAAATGCGTATGGCTGCCGACGCCAAAAATATAGGTTGGCACGTGTTCTACGGCATGAACTTGATGGCTAAACAGTGCAGAAATAAGTGTCGCTATAGGCAAATCATCAATTGAAATTTCTTGAAATGTGACTGCTTCCTGAGATTGGCGCTGCATGGCCTTAAATAAACCTAGAGCCTGTGAGCGATGTCCTGCTTTACCATCACTGACATAAACAATATGCATAGTCTCGTTCCAAAAAAATTCAATATCTTCAAGCCAATAAAAAAGGCGAAACTTAGTTTCGCCTTTTCATCTTAACCGATCAGCTTATTTTACGTAAGTTAACCAGTGCGCATATTTAGGGTCTTTACCCTGAACCGCATTAAAGAATGCAGTTTGGATTTGCTCAGTGATTGGACCACGACAACCTTCACCAATTTGACGGTCATCATATTCACGGATTGGCGTCACTTCAGCAGCAGTACCTGTGAAGAATGCTTCATCAGCGATATAGAATTCGTCACGTGTAATACGACGTTCAACCACTTCAAAACCAAGGTCTTTCGCAATCGTAATAATGGTTTGACGGGTAATACCATCAAGTGCACCACCCGCGATGTCAGGAGTATGAATCACGCCATCACGAACTAAGAATACGTTTTCGCCTGAACCTTGACATACATAACCTTGTGGGTCGAGTAACATTGCTTCGTCATAGCCAGCATGTGCCACTTCTTGGTGGGCAAGAATTGACAAAGTATAGTTACCAGATGCTTTTGCTTTACACATGGTCACGTTTGGATGATGGTGCGTAAATGAAGACGTTTTAACACGAATACCCTTCGCCATCGCTTCATCACCAAGGTAAGCACCCCAGCTCCATGCAGCAACAACGGCATGAATTGTATTGTCAGTTGCTGCAATACCTAATTTTTCTGAACCAATAAAAATAATTGGGCGTAAATAGCAAGAAGCCAATTTATTTTCACGAACCACATCAATTTGAGCTTGTTCTAATGCTGCATGATCAAATGGGACTTTCATTTGATAAATTTTTGCAGAATTTAATAAACGCTTAGTGTGTTCTTTTAAACGGAAAATAGCCGTTCCATTCGGAGTTTCATAAGCACGGACGCCTTCAAACACACCCATGCTGTAATGCAATGTATGTGTTAATACGTGAGTTTTCGCCTCACGCCAGTCAACTAATTGTCCATCTTGCCAAATAAAACCATCACGATCAGCCAAGTTCATGGCACACACTCCAAATTTTTATACACAGTCATTTTTATCCAATGCAAACGTTGCAGTTGGATCAATTAATCTTTGCCATAGCTTGCAAACGACCACTCGGGTATCGTGCCAATCGTCAGCTGAAACTTGCATGGATTGATTCGCAAGTGCTAAACGGTGGCTCTCGGCTCGTTCACGGAGATAAGCTTGAATCAATGCTGTCGCGTCGGCGCTGGATAAGCAATCCGTTCTTGCGGCATCCTCAAGGATTCGTACGTTGTCAGAGTAATGGGCGAGATCGGGATTCGACCCACTCCATGCTAATACTGCATACTGTGCCATAAATTCGATGTCAACGATACCACCTGCATCTTGTTTTAAATGAAAAATTCCATCTTTTTGCTGCTCTTTAGAAGAACCTAGATGGTCTTTCATTTTTTGGCGCATTTTGAGCACTTCTGCACGAACATTGTTCTCATCTCGTGGCTGAGTCAAAATATTGCAGCGCAAGTTTTCAATTTCAATCCGTAAACTGTGCTCACCTGCAATCGTTCTGGCACGTACTAAAGCTTGATGCTCCCAGACCCAAGCATTTTTATGTTGATATTGCTCAAAGGCTTTTAAGCTGGTCACCAATAACCCCGCCTCTCCCGAAGGTCGTAAACGTGTATCCACCTCATACACTCGACCATCTAGGGTTTGCGTAGTCATTAAGGACATAAATTTTTGTGCCACCCGCATAGCAAATTCAAAGCCACTAATTGGTTTCTGTCCATCCGTATCGGCTTGTTCGTCCATATAGTGAATAAACACCAAATCCAAGTCCGAACCATAACCCAGCTCGATGCCACCCACCTTGCCATAGCCAATCACCGCAAAAGCCATGTGATCAATCGAACAACGCTGCCCTTCTGCATCAATTGGATAGCCATGTTTTTTGGCAACAATTTGATATGCCAAATGCAAGGTTGCATTCACCGACACTTCAGCAATATCGGTCAATGCATCCGACACTTTCATCAACGGACTTTCTGCCAAAACATCACTAGCAGCTACTGCTAAGACATTGGATTTTTTAAATAATCGAAGAACACGCATTTGGTCTTCGACTTGATCAATTTCAATTCGAAGCAGTTGTTGACGTAGAGAGTCTTCTAAATCTTTACGCTTTGGCAGCTCAAAATCCATCGACAAAAACTCGTCCAACAGCACGGGATAATGCGTCAATTCTTCGCAGATCCACGGACTCACTGTTGCCATTTTCACTAATCGTTGTAATGCCCCTTTGCTCTCAATCAGCATCACCAAATAGACCGTACGGCGCAGCACCGACTCCACCAAAGGCATGAGACGTAGTAAGGCCACCTGAGGTTTATCTGACTGTAATATCGCCTCAATAAGATGTGGCCAAAAGGTTTTTAAGCGCTGTACAGCTTTGGCAGGTAATTTTTTCAGCGAATGTCCATACCAAAATTCGTGAATTAAATTTTTGGCATCATCATCTAGAACATCGTTCAACTGGGCTTCTAAATGACTAAAACTTTCCAATAACGGATCGGGTTCTTTTTCTTTAATAAGATGTTCAAATTGGTAAATGACTTTGGCACGCTTCTGATTGAGTACATTCAAAAAGTCAACCCAAGATGCAAAACCTAAAGTATCTAAAATACGTTGGCGTGGTTCAGGCTCATGTGGCAACGATTGGGTTTGCTGATCATTGAGCGCTTGTATCGCATGTTCAATGCGACGTAAAAATAAATATGCATCTTCTAGATCAGCAACTGCGGTTTTTTCTAATAATCCAACTTCACCTAAATGATGCAGACTCACTAAACATTGACGGTCTTGCAACTCGAGTTTTGAACCGCCATAGATGAGCTGAAAGACTTGAACAATAAACTCAACTTCACGAATTCCGCCTGCACCGAGTTTAATATCATCTTCGATATTACGACGTAGCACTTCACGTTCGATCATGGCCTTCATTTCACGCATGGCTTCGAAAGCGGTGTAATCGACATATTTACGGAAGACGAAAGGTCGGGTCATTTCTAGTAACTCTGCGCCTTCTTTACCGCCCGTGACGATACGTGCCTTAATCCAAGCATAGCGCTCCCATTCACGTCCATGCTGGCTTAAATATTTTTCTAATGCCGCATGACTGATTGCCAAGGCAGAACCATCACCCCATGGGCGAAGGCGCATATCTACACGGAAGACAAAACCATCTGCCGTAATATGGTCAAGCAGGTAAATTAATTTTTGTCCCCACAAAATACAGAACTGCTGTACATCGATACATTTTCGACCATTGGTTTCGCCCTGTTCATCAAAGGCAAAAATAAGATCAATATCACTTGAAAGATTAAGTTCCTGTGCACCAAGTTTTCCCATGGCAACCACAATTAGGTCTTGAACTTTCCCCTTATAGCCTAGCGGTTCGCCATATTTCGCAATCAACGGCTTTAGTGCAAAATCTTTTGCCGCACAGATGGACGCATCGGCAAAGTCTGAAAGCTCTCGAGTTAAGGTAACGACATCGGTGAGTTGATTGGCATCTTGCCAAATCCAACGGAACATCAGACGTGCGCGCAGCACACGAATTACACGCATCCAGCTATTTTCATCTTGGATATCAGCGAGGCTGCTTGCGACAAAATGTTGAATTTGTGCTGTACTGAGCGAGGTTTGAAACTGATCAATTGCATAGTCTTGTTCTAAACTGGCCTGATGGATTCCGAGCACCTGTTCAGCATATTGACTGGCACGTAATGTTTTCTGCAATTGCTCCGCATTCATTTCACAAACCCTAGCGTGATTTTTTTCTAGTTATAACAGTTGATAACGCTTAGGGAAAAGTATTTTTAGGCTTTTATACCAATAGACGCACTTTAAAGTTCGCTTAAGGTCGCATCTTTTAAGGTCGCATCTTTCTGTGCACTGCTGCTCTCGGTATTTAGGGTTTGATGCAGGCTCGTCGCCTGTGGCAACCAGACTTTAAATTGTGTGCCTTCACCTTCTTTCGAGTTCACCACAATTTCACCCTGATTTAAGTCCACAAAACGTTTACAAAGGACTAAACCCAACCCCGTACCACGTTCTCCTGCCGTACCTTTAATACTAACCGTCAGTTTTTGCTGAAATAAATCATCAATCTGAGCTTGGGTCATCCCCAATCCAGTATCTTGAATAGTGAATAAAATCCGTTCGCCATCTCGTTCGGCAGAAATCGTCACCACACCTCGTCCATCGGTATGGGTAAATTTCAATGCGTTTGACACCAAGTTTTGCATCACTGATGTGATCATATTGATATCTGCATTGACTTTAATGCCTTCAGGCACGGCATTGATCAGTCGAATATTTTTCTTCACAGCCAAGCTATTTAAAACATCACTGACGATTTTTGCAGACTGATGTAAATCAAAATTAATCGGGTGATAAACAAAGCGACCACCTTCTGCCATGGCCCAGTTCAACAGGCTTTCTAAGAGGTTATACGTCGATTGTGTGGTGTCATATAAATAGTCTGCAATATTTTGCACACTCGAATCATCTAAGGTATGACGCTCCTGTGCCAAAACTTCAGAAAATCCAAGTAGACCATGAAAAGGTGCTCTTAAATCATGCGCAATAATTTGGAAAAATTTAGTCTTACTAAAATTAAGTGCCGACTGCTGTTCATAGGCTTCTTTTAATTCAGCATTTTCAACGCGAAGCTGAATAATATTGACTAGACTTTGTACAAATTCTTCAACGATCTTTAATTGTTTGGCTTCAAATGCAGTGACTTGATCATCAAACAAAATCACTTTACCAATAGAGTCTTGATCATATTTTAAATCGAAAGCGACTAGACGCTGATGCCCTAATCCAAGTTCTTGCATATAGTTGGAATAAGCTTGGTAATTTTCAGCGTCTCGGTCTATACGAGAATGTTCAGCAAAAAACTGATCTAGACGATCATCATCAGCTTCGGCCATAAAGGCCTTAAATATGTGCTCTGACGCATACCATATATAAGGTTCATTTTTAAATGCGAGGACAGCATTCTCGACTTGCACAATACCACGCGCAAACTTTAAAAATTCTGCAATGCGGTTGTCGTCCGTATAAACCCCCATCAATAAAGACAAACGACAGGCAGTTAATAATTCGGTTTGTGTACCAATATCCAGTAAACGTAAAGCCATCCCGTTGCTCTCCTCAGGGTTTATCTTAAAGATAAAAACCAACTGTTCTGTTCAAGATTAATAGCAAAAATAGCCCAAACACTCAATAACAAAACCCAACAAAAAAACAAACATCATTTACGAATGCGCTATTTAATCGAACTTTCATCCAATTAGAAAATAAAAATATCTATAAAGAACATAACATTAAAGGTAAAACAAAAATTAAAACAATAAAATTAGAAACTTAAATTAATTTAAATTTTATTGACTGTTTATTTTAAATCGTACTTTTCGCGTTTTATTCAAACTAAAAACATGACTAAAAGAAATATTCACTTACATAAGACCTAAAAAACTGGGTTTAATTTTCTTTAACTACATCACAAAAAATAGTGAGTTTTATGATTATTCTACGACCAGATTGCTCATCAGGATGCTCGTTTCAGTCAGCTACACTAAATGAATCTATTTTTAAGTTTTTCTATTAGACTAATTTATTAGTTTTTATCAGTTGTGTGTGTCATTTGAGCGTTAAACCATACCTGCTCGCTTTTACTTTATTAAACTGAGCTAAAGATTCGTTTCATGCTTCTACTGTACATGAACTCATTCACCCAAATGACTGAAGCTAAAAAATAGCCATGCCTTATTCATCAGATATATAAGTTATCGCATAAACATTCCGCGAACGTTCAAAGTCAAACGGAGCATCAAACTCACGTCGTTCTTTAATAAAGTCCCCAATCCTGACTAATTTTCGAACTTCCGCACCAAATCTACACCTAAAAGTTAAGGCATTCGGTTTGACCTATCAAACGCTTTGCTTTACAAATAAAACTTGAACGAGCCATAAAGAACAGATCAGCCCAAAAAAAATGATTTAAATTTAATTGTTCAATAGCTTTAAGCTATGAATAACAAGCTTTCAATATTTCCCTTTTCGGTTTTGCGCTAAAATTGGGCGTCAAACTGCACTTCTTTTGTATCATTTTTCTACGAAATGACCACATCACAGGATCTTGCGTTGACTGAAAAGCAATGAACCCCGATACTTTCATAGTTTTATTTAAGCAAATCGGTTCATAGAGGCGAGCCACAAGCTCGGACCTCAAAGACACAATCTAAAGCAAGGGGCTATATATGGCTGGTGGAAAGTCAACTATCATCTACACACTGACCGACGAGGCGCCATTATTGGCGACTTACTCTCTGCTGCCGATCATTGAAACCTTTACTAAACCTGCTGGCGTTGAAATCGTTAAACGCGATATCTCAGTTGCAGCACGTGTACTCGCTGAATTTTCAGACTATCTAAGCGAAGAACAAAAGGTGCCAAATAACTTGGCAGAGCTTGGACAATTAACCCAAGATCCAAGCACAAACATTATCAAACTTCCGAACATCAGTGCTTCAGTTGGCCAATTAACTGCTTGCATTAAAGAATTACAGTCCAAAGGTTTTGCAGTTCCGAACTACCCAGAAAACCCAGCGACTGAGGAAGAAAAAGAAATCAAGGCGCGTTATAGCAAATGCCTAGGTTCTGCTGTAAACCCTGTACTTCGTGAAGGTAACTCTGACCGTCGTGCGCCTACTGCAGTAAAAAATTACGCGAAGAAACATCCGCACTCTATGAGCGAATGGAAACAGTGGTCACAAACTCACGTTTCTCACATGGACGAAGGTGACTTCTACCACGGCGAAAAGTCTATGACTTTGGACCGCGCTCGCAATGTAAAAATGGAATTGATCACTAAGTCTGGTGAAACTGTTGTTCTTAAGCCAAAAGTTGCGCTTCAAGACGGCGAAATCATCGACTCAATGTTCATGAGCAAAAAAGCACTTTGCGACTTCTATGAAAAAGAATTAGATGACTGTAAAGAAGCAGGCATTTTGTTCTCTCTACACGTAAAAGCGACCATGATGAAGGTGTCTCACCCAATCGTTTTCGGTCACTGTGTGAAGATTTACTACAAAGAAGCATTCGAAAAACACGGCAAATTGTTTGATGAGTTAGGTATTAACATCAACAATGGTATGTCTGGTCTTTACGAAAAAATTGAAACTCTTCCGACTTCTCTTCGTGAAGAAATCATTGCTGACTTACATGCTTGCCAAGAACACCGTCCTGCACTTGCAATGGTTGATTCTGCAAAAGGCATCACGAACTTCCACTCACCTAACGACGTAATTGTAGATGCATCTATGCCTGCAATGATCCGTGCGGGTGGTAAAATGTGGGGTGCTGATGGCAAACAATACGATGCTAAAGCTGTAATGCCTGAATCTACTTTCGCGCGTATCTACCAAGAAATGATCAATTTCTGTAAATGGAATGGTAACTTTGACCCACGTACTATGGGTACAGTTCCAAACGTTGGTTTGATGGCGCAAAAAGCTGAAGAATACGGCTCACACGACAAAACTTTTGAAATCGCTGAAGCGGGTGTTGCAAACATCACTGACCTAGAAACTGGTGAAGTGTTGATGTCACAAAACGTAGAAGAAGGCGATATCTGGCGTATGTGCCAAGTGAAAGACGCTCCAATCCGTGACTGGGTGAAACTTGCTGTGACTCGTGCACGCAACTCAGGCATGCCTGCGATCTTCTGGCTTGACCCGTACCGTCCACACGAAAACGAACTCATCAAGAAAGTTCAAACTTACTTGAAAGAGCACGACACTACTGGTTTAGACATTCAAATCATGTCTCAAGTACGTGCTATGCGTTATACACTTGAACGTGTTGCTCGCGGCCTAGATACAATTTCTGTAACTGGTAACATCCTACGTGATTACCTCACAGACTTGTTCCCGATTATGGAATTGGGTACTTCTGCGAAAATGCTTTCTATCGTGCCTCTAATGGCTGGTGGCGGCATGTATGAAACTGGTGCCGGTGGTTCTGCGCCTAAACACGTACAACAACTTGTAGAAGAAAACCACTTACGTTGGGATTCTTTAGGTGAGTTCTTGGCGCTTGCTGTTTCTCTAGAAGAAATGGGCATCAAAGAAGACAACGCGAAAGCGAAACTTCTGGCGAAGACTTTAGATGCTGCAACAGGCAAACTGCTGGATAACGACAAATCTCCATCACGTCGTACTGGCGAACTTGACAACCGTGGCAGCCACTTCTACCTTGCTAAATACTGGGCTGAAGAACTTGCTGCGCAAGACGAAGATGCAGAGCTTAAAGCGAAATTCGCTCCTCTTGCTCAAGCACTTGCTGAAAACGAAGAAAAAATCGTTGCAGAACTTGCTGAAGTTCAAGGTAAAGCCGCGGACATCGGTGGTTACTACGCTGTAGATACAGCAAAAGTAAATGCTGTAATGCGTCCAAGCGCAACTTTAAATGCTGCTCTTGAAGCTGCTCAATAAGTTGATGCAAAACTAACGCGAGTTAGTGATGTAAAAAACCAGCGCTTCGGCGCTGGTTTTTTTATACCCCAATTTATATAGTGTTATGCCAACTATTTCATTTAATACTTAGCTCTAAATTTTATGAATGTGAGTTATCAAAGGTTAGGATTTTTCATTCAACTATAGCTATATAAAATTATTCAATATAAAGAATTCAATACACATTAAAATTGTAATTACACAAAATAAGAGACATAAACAATTGATTTAACATCATAAAAATTCACAAATAGGCTAATTTGACACAATTGATAAAAAAGATTTGTCGCCTATCTACGATAAGCATAATCAAATATATACGCTACCTGACACATGTAGAGTCAATGAAAATTGGTTATTCACCTTTCCACGTTTTAAGTAGTTGACAAGAGCGTAATGTGTCCCTACAAAATTCAGACAAGGGAAAATCATGAAATTAACAGATAATGAAATTAGAGAACATCTCAAAGAATTCTATGGGTTCAAAGATGAATACAATAAGAAATACAAAGACGAGCAAAGACTGATTGATTATGTTTACAGACTATCTCACCCTTCTGTAAAGCCATATGTTCATATTCTTCGTCGTCAAACAGACCATCATATTTTGGTTTCAGACCTTATCTATAAAGATGCTGTAGAAACTGCGATAGGTGTAAACAATACATTTATTGGAAAGAATTCAAATTACAATGACTATTCGATTCCAAGAGCATACGCCCCAACAAAACCATTAAAAGGGAAACCATCTCCTCCAGGTATCGGATGCGACTTCCAAACCACACGTCAACTTGACATGTTTATGCTTGATGTTTTTGGTCTTAAGATTATTAAGTAGTAAGTTTAAGCTTCCAAAAAATTGCATTCATTGTGAAAAATCAGTTCATTATAGGTGCGTACTTACTCAAGCACGTACTTACTCACTTAAGTAAGTATTTACATTTCAACAAGTTACAATAATAAAAACTTTCAAATGCTAAAATCTTCTTGTATGCTTGGAGGGATCGGGATCGAATTCCCACAACAAAAAAAGTAGAACTATGACTCGTACAACAATCATTAAATCTGAATTAAGTTTGATACCTAATAAAGACCAATATTCAATTCGATACTCCATCAATGGACAACAGTGGATTCATAATATGACCCACGAACACTTAATAGATGCTAGCGACTTTTTGAACAAAATTGCTATCCATGGGAGCATTGATCTACTGCGCTGGACAAAAACCACAGATAACTTTGATTTCATTTTATTAGTGAATAAACTCAAGCTCACCAAAAACAAAATGCATATTTGGAACGGTCAAGATAGCTATTGCACAATGTGGGGTACAGGAGGGCTCAAGCAAGACCGTCACATCTTGACAGACACACCTCCTGCAGATGTTTTTTGCTCAACATGTGTTGATCAATATCGCAGGCATGTTCCTAAAGAGAACCAAAAGATATTTGATGTAATGTATAGACTCAAACCTGAAGATCAGGACAACGTCCTAGAAAATGATATTGATCCATCCTTATTCTAAGAGTTATACGATGTATCAAGTAAAGCTCTCAGAGTTAGAATAATCATAAGGAGCTACATACCCTTTAGCTTCAATATCAATCAGGTATTGGCTCTACCACTGCATCATACGCTTACGCTCATGCAGATACTCTGCAACATGAGTGTAAGCACCCACAACCTTATCTCGCTCCTGATGACTCATTTGCTTCTCAATAGCATCTCTTTGAAATAACCCACACTCTCCTAACGCTGAGCGTGCCATAGCTCTAAAACCATGGAAGCATATATCTGTTTGAGTATCGTACCCCATGCGTCTTAATTAGCTATTAAAGGTATTCTCACAAATGAATATCACATTACTATGAGAACTTGGAAAGATCAGCTCCGATGTCCCTGCCAACCTTTTCACCTCCTGAAACAGTCTTATCGAATGATCAGATAGTGGGATGATATGTGCTTCTTTCATTTTTGAGCCACGATCTGAATGCTTAACTCCGTTGACATGGTTTCGCTTCGCAGGAATTATCCATTGCTTCTTCTTAAAATCGATTTCATCCCATCTTGCAAATCTTAGTTCGGATGAACGTATGAAGATATGTAAACTTAACTCCAAACAAAGCTTTGTCATTTCATCACCTGTGTCAGCTTTGATTCGTGCTAGTAGCTCAGGGAGACGAAGAAGAGGTAAAGCTGGTCTGTGATTTTTAGGTGCAGTAAGATCGAGGCTCTCCATTTCTCTTACATGGTTTACTTCAATGTATCCATACTGAACGGCATAACTAAAGATAAGTACTAGATAAGCCCTTATTCTCTGAGCATTATCAGCACTGGTCTCATAGATTTTGTTTAAGGTAATACGAAGATCTTTTGGCTTAACATCTTCGATCTGAAAATTACCAATATGAGGAAATAGATGGTTCTCAAATTTTCTCAATCTCTTTTTCTTGGTTTCTTCATCTAAAGGCTTCTTAACAGCATACAAATCAAGCCAAGTTCTAATGATGCTTTCTAGGGAGTAGTTTCTGCTTTGAGTGCTCTCTAGCTTTTCCAAGTACTCCTTCGGATCAATGCCTTCAGCTTGAAGAGTCAAATACTCTCGTCTTTTTTCACGAGCAAAAGCTAATTTACATTGAGGATAATTTCCAATCGTAACAACTACACGAGATCCCTGCTTATTCTTGTATTGGAAAATCCACGTCTTTGTCCCAGACTTCCTTATCCGAAGGTACAAACCATCACCATCGCATAATGTATAGTCTTTGGAATTGGGTTGAGAAGACTCAATTTGAGTCACAGTTAAAGGCTTAACTAACCGCGCCATACTTTTAGACATCCAGCTTTGTATTCTGGATGTTTATATGGATGTTTATTATTGAAGGCAAGAGCACAAAAAGGTACTAAAAAGGCACTATGTAAAAGCATGAAATATCACGCAAAGTGCACGTAAATCATTGATTTCCTTCAGGCAATAAAAAACCCCAAGTCTTAATAAGCTTGGGGTTTTTTAGAATTTTGGTCCCGAGGGTCGGACTCGAACCGACACATCATCTCTGATAGTGGATTTTGAATCCACCGCGTCTACCAATTTCACCACCTCGGGAAGGTGTTGAAACGTATAATAAACTGTTTCAAAAACTTGTCAACGCATGATGTTCTCATTTGATTAAAAATAAACCGTATAAGAATTTTTAGATGGATAATCCATCAATTTCAGCGTTAAAACCTAAAAAAGCTTATACTAAGCCAAATTTCATTATCCCCTTTTCAGATTTCTTAACATGCAACTTTCTGACTTTAACTTCAATCTCCCCGACGAACTCATTGCCCGCTATCCGCTTGAAACACGTAGTGCATCACGCCTGCTCCATCTCGACATCAATGGTGAATATCACGACCATCATTTCACTGACATTTTAGACTTGCTCAATGAAGGTGACTTATTGGTACTAAACGATACCAAAGTGATGAAAGCCCGCTTAAAAGGCAAACGAGCAACTGGTGGTGCAGTTGAAGTCTTAGTTGAACGTATTCTTGACCCGAAAACCGCACATTGCCACATTAAAGCCAGCAATACGCCTAAACAAGGTGCGGAATTATTTATTGGTCCAGACGAAGTTAAAGTGACCGTTCAAGGCCGTCATGAAAACTTATTTGTTGTGGAATTTTCACAGCCTATTTTACAAGTTTTAGATTTATACGGTGCTTTACCGATTCCGCCTTACTTTAACCGTGAAGCAGAAGCGATTGATACCGAACGTTACCAAACTGTTTTTAACGATCCGACCAAATTGGCTTCAGTTGCAGCACCAACAGCAAGCTTACATTTTGATGAAGCGCTACTCAAAAAATTGGCAGACAAAGGCGTAAATAAAACCTTTGTTACCTTGCATGTGGGTGCTGGTACATTCTTACCCGTGCGCACCAATGACATTGAAAATCACATCATGCACAGCGAATGGTGTGACGTATCAGAAGAATCTATGGCTTTAATCCGTGAGACAAAAGCACGTGGCAATAAAGTCATTGCTGTCGGTACTACAGCGACTCGTGCGACTGAAAGTGCCGCTCAAGCCAATGGCGGCGAACTCAAGGGTTGGACTGGTGATACACAAATCTTTATCTACCCAGGTTATGAGTTCAAAGTAGTCGATCGTTTAATTACCAACTTCCATTTACCTGAATCTACCTTGCTCATGTTAGTGTCAGCGTTGTCTAATCGAGACAATATTTTGAATGCCTATCACCATGCCGTCGAAAGCCAATATCGCTTCTTTAGTTATGGTGATGCGATGTTAATTGATAATATTAACCACAAATAAAATTACGCCGAAATCATCCCTATGCCGATCGATTCTGTAAAGCACTCCATCCATATTCGTCGTAAGAAGAATGCTGTGGTTTTTCAGAATATCGCTCGGCTCTGGGATATAGGCCGAAACGCCAAAACACACCAAGAGCTCCTCGATGGACTGCATCCATGGAATGCTCCCATTACACTCAAATTTGAAAATTTACTCCCCCTAGCTTTAGCTGCGTTGGGTATCGGCTTCATGCTGTTCATCGTGATTCAGCCCGATCATGGCTGGGCACAGCTTTGCTTTGCTGCGGGGTTGGCCATGGTGTTCTGGGCTTATATTAGCTATGAAAAAGATGACCCGCTCGAAGATGTTATTGCGTTTTTGGAAACCGAATGCATCGCAAAAAAATACCAATTGGCTTTTAACCGACAGCCTCAATACATTTCGATGCCACTGAATAATCTACAATTTATTGGCAATCTTAAACGTATGTTCCCCGTGTTTAAACAAGGCAGCCTTTCGAATGATATTCAGACCTTCGCGAGCACCGTTTGGGAAGACGAAAATCAGCAACAGCATCAAGTCATGGTCTTTCATTATCACTATGTGAATGAACTGAAAGTACGTGACAAAGACGGTGATGAAGTCACGGTGAAAGAAATTCATAAAGACCTGTGGGGCGTATTTGTTTTTGATATTGGCATCCATGGACTAGCCGTATCTGCAACAGGTAAAAACTTTGGCTATCCCTATAGTTTTCCTTGGCATAGCAGCGACATTCAAACCAATCAAAAATTAAAGTTTTATGGCGATAACCAAATGGAAATGGCTAAATTACTCAGCCCGGGATTTGTCCTCCGACTAGCGGATTTTTTTCAAAACCGTGAAGGTGATCTGCTATTTCATCCGAGCCACCGAATAATGTGCTATCTTGGCTCTACAGATTTATTTAAAGTCAGTAGTAAAGCAAAACGAATTCAGGATGTTTCGACATTGCGTGGACATCTCAGAACCTTTAAATTAAATGCTTTAGAAAATTTGAAAAACGATTTAACGCAGTTTTTAAAATAGATTTCATACAATAATGTTTTAACTTACGACCTTTTATCTTGAGGATAAAATTTTATGGGGCTTTTGATCTTTGTTTTAATCATCATTGCATTGGTGATTGGTGCAATCATGATTCGCAACAATATTGTCCGACATCACAATGCAACCATTCGTGCATGGTCAGATGTAGCTAGCTATGAACGTCAAAAAATCAAAATTTTAGATGGATTACAGCCTTTGGTTGAGCAATATTCCAATTTTGAACAAGGGACTTTGGCAAAAGTCACTGAACTCCGTCAAAACATTATGAATTTGAACGTAAACAGTACCGATGTCAGCCAATTACAGCGTATTGAAGCCTTAAATCAAGATCTAATGCGCAGCCTGAATGTTGTGGTTGAAAACTATCCAGAGCTCAAAGCCAATGATATTTATCTGAAAATGATGAATGAAATTGAAGAACAAAACGAAAATGTCGGTGCGGCGATTACTATTTTTAACCGCAACGTTGAGTTGTTCAACAACCACATTCAAGTGTTTCCTAACAATATTATTAATACGCTATTGCTGAGTAAAAAAGCGGTTCGCCCTTTCCGCGATCAAGCTGCCAGCCAAAATTTTGATTATCGTCCGAACTTTTAAGTTCGGGCTTTAATGTACAAAAGTAAAAAAAATAATGATGAGGTGATCAAGCACCTCCAAAACTAGAAAGAAAAATAAAATATGCAAAATCAAATTAATGCACTGAAAAATGTGCTGATTCAGGAGTTTTTCAAACTCTATGAGCAGCACCAAGACGACCATATTTACGCATGTACATTGGCGTTCAATCCCTATTTATCCATAGACTATATCGCAGTCTCTACGCAGCGTAGTATTTTTGCCGAAGATGAAGATTCTGCTCAATATCTTGCAGCGCATGATCGATGGAATGTGTCGAAATGGCGCTATCGTAGCCTACTGGCTTTAAGTCAAGACTTGGCGCAGTTTAAACTGACATCTGTAAATGAAGTGGGCCATTTAAACCTTGATCCATCTTCTATAAAAATTACGATAAAGTCTGAATCGGCTAACCATCTTTCAATCTTGCTCAATGCCATACAACAAACAAAATTCGACTTGGTTCAGTCCTACGGCATAGAACTGGACAATATTCTGTTTTTTATCACGGTCCCGACACAGCCCGAAATAGAAATTTATTCAGCTCAGGTTTTAAATCCTCCAAGTACACAACTTGACGATTTTCTCAAATCCAAACAACCCCTCAAGCTCGACAGTTTACCCAAGCGTATGAAGCTGTCTCAGTATGATAAAGACCTGCTGATTGATTTGGCTCAAATCGTTGAAATACAACCTTATAACTATTTACATGTAGCCAATGAAGTCTATCTTTTAAGCTTAGAAAAAAGCTATGCAAGCACGAATCCCTATATTCAAAAGCTCATTGACAGCATCGTGGCCATGACATCGGACCCGAAAGGTACGTTTGCGATGGATAAAGAAGAAATTTTGCAGCGAATTAACCAGTTCTATTTTAATGCCAAGAGTTCAGATGAAGCCTTGTCACAAGACGCAATCTATAAATTTACAGACTTAACACCCGACAAAGCTAGCGTTTAACCGCAGAATCAAGGAAAATAGAGCACTTTTAGCACTCTTACCATCAGCGAACTGTTTTTTCGCCTTGATCTGGACCTTGTATGAAGTTTGAAAAATTGGCGCAATCGGGCCGTGCTCGTCGCGGCCGTTTAACCCTTGAACATGGCGTTGTTGAAACACCTATGTTCATGCCTGTCGGTACTTACGGTACTGTAAAAGGCATGCTCCCACGTGACATTAAAGAAATTAAATCCCAAGTTATTTTGGGCAATACCTTCCATTTATATCTACGTCCAGGCCTAGATGTTATTCGTGAACATGGTGGCTTACACCAATTCATGAAATGGAATAACCCGATTTTGACAGATTCAGGTGGTTTCCAAGTCTTCAGCCTTGGCGCTATGCGCAAAATTAAAGAAGAGGGCGTGACTTTCCGCTCTCCGATTGATGGCTCTAAAGTCTTTTTATCTCCTGAAATTTCGATGGATATTCAGCACACGCTGAATTCAGACATCGTGATGATTTTTGATGAATGTACGCCTTATCCTGCGACACATGAAGAAGCGCAAAAATCATTGCAGCTTTCATTACGTTGGGCGAAACGTTGTAAGACTCAACATCATGACGTGCTGAAAAACCGTAATGCCCTGTTTGGTATTATCCAAGGCGGCATGTACGAAGATTTACGTGATGAATCTTTAAATGGTCTGAAAGAAATTGATTTTGATGGTTATGCCATTGGCGGCTTGTCTGTTGGCGAACCTAAAGAAGAAATGATCAAAGTATTGGATTATCTTCCAGAGAAAATGCCTGCGGATAAACCACGTTACTTGATGGGAGTCGGTAAACCAGAAGATATCGTAGAAGCGGTTCGTCGCGGTGTCGATATGTTTGACTGTGTGATGCCAACTCGAAATGCACGTAATGGTCATTATTTTGTGACTGACGGTTTAGTGCGTATTCGTAATGCCAAATATCGTCATGATCAAAGCCCGCTTGACCCACATTGCGACTGCTATACCTGTACAAACTTCACCAAATCTTATCTCTTCCATCTTGAGAAATGCGGCGAAATGCTCGGTTCGATGCTCGGTACTATTCATAACTTACGTTATTACCTGCGTCTGACTGAAGCGATGCGTGATGCTCTCGATCATGGCACTTTTGATGAGTTTGTTGAAGACTTTTATCGTCGTCGCGGCATGGAAGTGCCACCTTGTCCTCAAGATTAATTCTTTCAGCATTTGCGCTGAAGAAAAAGACAAGGTAAATTGCTGAACAAGTCCAATTTATTTATCAAAGTATTGATAACCAGTTTTTTTAGTTTAGGAAAATGAAATGAGCCTTTTTATTTCTACTGCTCACGCGGCAGGTGAAGCTGCACAGCAACCAAGCATGATGGCAAACCTGTTGATGATTGCGGTATTTGTCGCAATCTTCTACTTCTTGATCTGGCGCCCTCAATCAAAACGTGCAAAAGAACATCGTGCACTAATTGAAAGCCTTGGCGTTGGCAGTGAAGTTGTTTTTGCGGGCGGTTTAATGGGTAAAATCACAAAAATCGAAGGTGATTTTGCAGTTATTGAACTGAACCGTGGCGTAGAAGTAAAAGTACAACGCGCAAGTGTGATTTCAGTTCTGCCTGAAGGCACTCTAAATAACCTTTAATCAAAAAATAAGTCGTGCACCCGCACGGCTTTTTTCATTTTAAGAAGAAAACGAATGCGTTACCCAGCATGGAAATATCTACTGATTCTAGTGGTACTAGTCATCAGTACATTATATGCCCTGCCAAGTTTGTATCCTGATGAACCTGCTGTTCAAATTTCAGGTGCCAAAGCCGGTACCCAGATTGACCAAAGCATCGTACAAAAAGCAGAGCAGATTTTAAAATCTGAAAATATTGCCAGCCATGACAATAGCTTCACCAATAATGCCGCTTTATTACGTGTTGATTCGAGCGAACAACAATTAAAAGCGAAAGAAGCACTGCGTCGTGGGCTCGGTGAAAATTATGTCGTCGCATTGAACCTTGCGCCTACTACCCCAGAATGGCTACAAAAAATTGGTGCTAAACCAATGAAGCTAGGTCTGGATTTACGTGGTGGTGTACATTTCCTACTTGAAGTGGATATGGATAAAGCCATTTCACAACGTATGGAAACGTCTGCGGCTGACTTACGTCGCCAACTTCGTGACAATAAATTAAAATTCAATAGCTTATCTTTGAACAACAACACCATTACGATGCAATTTGCAAATAATGATGACCGTTCTGCAGCTATGGATTTCCTTCGTCGTAACGGCAATGAATATACTCAACAAGCGGTTGCAACTACTGAAGGTTCGACTCTTCGTCTAAGCTACACAGATACACGTAAACAAGAAATTCAGTCTTATGCTGTCAACCAAAACTTAACGACTTTACGTAACCGTATTAACGAGTTAGGTGTAGCTGAAGCATTGGTGCAAACTCAAGGTAGCAACCGTATTGTGGTTGAATTACCGGGTGTACAAGATACTGCTGAAGCAAAACGTGTACTTGGTCGTACTGCAAACCTTGAGTTCCGCTTAGTTTCTGACTTAAATGATCAATACATCGATCCATACACAGGTCAAGCAAAAGGCTCATTACCTCCGGGTACCGAAGCATTTGCTTATGAATCTTTGGACAGTGGTCGTCAATTATTGCTTAACCGTAACCGTATCTTAACGGGTGAACGTGTACAAAACGCGTCGTCAGGTTTTAGCCAAGATACAGGTGGTGCTGAAGTAAACATTACGTTGGACACTGCAGGCGGTAAGTTGATGTCTGAAGCTACTCGTAATGCTGTAGGCAAACGAATGGCAGTTTTGTTCATCGAGAACAAACAAAAAATTAGTTATGTTGCTGATCCTGCAACAGGTACACAAACTGAAGTTCGTACACCTTATACCGAATCTGTGGTCATCAATGCGGCAACTATTCAAGCCGTATTGGGTTCTCAGTTCCGTATTACTGGTCTGGATTCACCTCAAGAAGCATCTGAACTTGCATTGATGTTACGTGCAGGTGCTTTGGCAGCGCCAATGTACTTCGTGGAAGAACGTGTGATTGGTCCGAGTCTCGGTCAAGAAAACATCGACAAAGGCGTATTATCAACTCAAATCGGTTTCTTATTGGTTGCTATTTGGATGGTGGTCTTCTTCCGTGTGTTCGGTTTGATTGCCAACTTTGCTCTCGTGGTTAACCTTGCCATGATCTTAACTATCATGTCTTGGATTGGCGCATCCCTCACCCTGCCGGGTATTGCAGGTATCGTAATTACCATTGGTATGGCGGTCGATGCCAACGTACTGATCTGTGAGCGGATACGAGAGGAAATTAAATGGGGTGCCTCACCGAAACAGGCGATTGTTGCGGGTTATGATCGTGCGTATAACACCATCTTTGACTCCAACTTAACCACATTCTTGGTTGCTTTCATTCTGTTTGCAATTGGTACAGGCCCGATTAAAGGCTTCGCGGTTACCCTAATGATTGGTATTGTGTGCTCAATGTTCACAGCGATTACTGTGACACGTGCAATCGTACAAATCATTTATGGTAAAAAACGTAACCTGAAGAAGTTGAGCATTTAGGAGATCTAAGATGACTGAAAATACTCAACCGAAACAATACGGCCGTCCTGACAACGAGCGCATTATTCCGTTTATGAAGATTGCCAAACCGGCAGCCTTGATATCGATTATTTTAACGCTCGCAAGTATCTTTTTTATTTGCACCAAAGGTCTAAACCTCGGTTTGGACTTTACTGGCGGTGTGGCAGCAGAGTTGAACTATAGTCAACCAGTAAAATCTACCGATGTGAGCTCAGCGCTGACAAAAGCTGGTTTTAAAGACCCTGTGGTACAAACCTTAGGATCTGACCGCGACCTGATGGTTCGTATGCCAGTTCAAAAAGACATTGAAGCTGAAGACCTAACCAAAGCCATTACGACTGCCGCTCAATTGCCAGGCAATAAAGCAGAAGTACATAAAGTTGATGTGGTTGGTGGTCAAGTCGGTAATGAACTCTATGTGCGTTCTGCGGGTGCTGTAGGTCTTGCCCTACTGCTCATGCTGGTTTATGTCACTATTCGCTTTGAGTTCAAACTTGCGATGGGTGCTGTACTGTCTTTATTCCACGATATCGTGGTGACCATTGGTATCTTTGCCATGATGCAGTGGCCGTTTGACTTAACAGTCTTGGCCGCGCTACTCGCGATTATTGGTTTCTCGCTCAACGATAACATCGTTGTATCTGACCGTATTCGTGAAAACTTCCGTAAGATTCGCGGTGCCGAACCTCTCGAAGTTGTGAACAGTGCATTAACTGAAACACTTCGCCGTACCATTCACACCTCTATGACACTGTTACTGGTTGTTGTAGCGATGATGGTACTGGGCGGTGATGGTCTGAAATGGTTCTCTGTTGCAATGTTTGTTGGTGTGTTTGTGGGTACATATTCATCAATCTACATTGGTACTGCCTTCGCGCTATGGCGTGGTCTGAACCGTCAAGACTTCATTGTACAAGTGAAGCCTGAATTTGAAGAAGAAGAGATTCCTTAAGCTTTTCAACTTATAGTTCAGATCAAAACCCATCTTCGGATGGGTTTTTTTATGGCGTATTTATATAAATTTATATGAATAGTATTAAGCTGAAAATCAGCCTATTTTCACACTCTAAATTCTATTTTTCAATGCTGAAAAATTTGAATGTCTGGGAATGCAAAACCGTTGCAGGACAGCGCTGAACGCCACGAAACTGTTAACATCGTGCTGGGCAATAAAAAGTTTTGATACGCAAAAGTCCCAATTTCTAGATGGCTGCATATCCCACCATTGTGCATAGGATGACCTGCGTATCCAATTCGTTCAAACTTATACGAATACCCAGGCCAGAAGCCTTTAATACGGCCTCTTTGGTGGTCTACACTTTAAACCAGTATTCATCTGAATTGTCCGCCTGTTCCCAGTTTGCCAACTCATTGGGATGAAAAGCATGGCGCGCCAAAGCATCAAAACGCAGCTAACGCGCTAAGTCTTCCACGTCTACGCCTATATCATGATTATGACTGCTGATTGCCAAAGCATAATGCTGCTGGCTATGCGAGTGATTAAAGGCGAGCGCTGCTGTTTGGGCTAAATAAGGTTTACCAAATTCGGGCTTTAAAAAATCTGCGTCTTGCACGGGCCGCTGCATGGCGTCTGAAAGATGTAAATTGCGCTGCTGATAAATTTGCTGTTTTTTATAGGCCTGATAAGCGCGCATATCAGAAAATGCATCGCGCGTTAAAGGCGCAAGTTGAGCAATGGCATTTGTAGCACTTGAATGGTTCTTGGCTTATTCATGCCCTGCTCAGCTTGATGTTTATGTTTAAAATACAGCAATCACTTAAAATTTAACGATATCACCTTTCAGCGCTACGCCTGCAATCGCAGTTCCTTTCGCGCATTGATATGTGGTGGTGCTGCGAGTTTCATTTGACTTGTAGAAACTCACCAAGTTAGTTACTGCATTCGCGCCTTTGGCTTTAGCGGTATTTTGGAATTGAATCAATGCAGAACGCAGTACATGGTCACATGAGCTTTCTGCAGATTTGGCAAAACCGTTGGTTTTTTTATTGGTGACTAAACCTTTTTCAATGACTTTACCACCAGATTTTGTCCCTGCAAGATAAAATTTCACAGAACCATCTAGCGTACCGTCAGCAACTGCACGATCAACAGCTTCTTTGAAATTAAAATCATGCATGGCATCTGCTGCATGCACAACGGTCATTGCCCCTGCCATCAATACAGCTGCAGCACAGATATTTTTCAATATCATTATTTTTCCCTCTTTTTTAAATTAAACCTGTTTAAATATCAAGGAGGTATTAATCCCTCCAAATGCAAAATTGTTGCTCATCAGCATGTGCGTTTCTGCTGAACGCATTTCATTGACGATATAATCCAAATCGCCGCAGTCGCTGTCAAGCTGTTCTAAATTTAAAGTCGGCACCAGCTGTTTACGGTGCATCATTTCAATACTCAGCCACGCTTCAATCGCGCCGCAAGCACCTAGCGTATGCCCAAAATAACTCTTTAAGGAGCTGATCGGCTTCTTGCCTAATATGCGCGCTGTCGCTTGAGTTTCAGCGACATCACCTTGATCGGTAGATGTACCGTGCGCATTCACATAATCAATTTCTGAGGCATCTACCTGCGCATCTTTCAGTGCCAGCTCCATGCAGCGTCCCATCATCTCAGAATCTGGGCGTGTTACATGCTGACCATCGGTATTGGTTCCATAACCAATAATTTCTGCATAAATGTTCGCGCCGCGTGCTTTGGCATGTTCATATTCTTCTAAAATCAGACAGCCTGTACCCTCGCCCACCACCAAACCATCACGCTTTGCATCAAAAGGACGTGGAGTTTTTTCTGGGCTGTCATTTTGCGTACTGGTGGCCAGCAGCACATCAAACACCGCAGAACCAGCAGCGCTCAGCTCTTCTGCTCCGCCTGCAATCATCACGGTCTGCTTGCCGTATTTAATGGCTTCATAAGCCTGACCAATCGCCATAGAGCCTGAAGTACAGGCACTGGATGTTGGCAAGGTCTGTCCTTTCAAACCAAAATACACCGTCATATTGACTGCGCTGGTATGCGACATCATGCGAATATAGGTCGTCGCATTCAGCTTGTTCATATTATTATCCAGCAGCATGGCGCCAAACTCACCGACCGCATCAACACTGCCAGCAGATGAACCAAAGGCCACACCCGCTTCGCCGCTATGCAGAATTTCATGGTTGAGCAGGCCAGCATCTTCCAGCGCTTTTTCTGCGCAGACCACAGACATTAAGGCTACACGCCCCATGCCGCGAGTCACCTTACGGTTAAAATGCTTGGGAACGGTAAAGCTCTCTACAGGACCACCCAGCTTACTGCGTAGATCACCATAGATTTCCCAATCTGGCATGTAGCGGATGCCGCTTTTGCCTGCTGCAAATTGTTCAAAAATTTGATCTGCAGTTTCACCCAATGAAGTGATACCTGACATGCCTGTAACAACTACACGTTTCATCAAATCAGTCCTCCATTTACCGAAATCACTTGGCGGGTAATATAGCTGGCATCATCACTGCATAAAAACTTAACCGTTTTTGCCACTTCATCCACTTGCCCCATGCGCTGCATTGGAATCATTTTCAATGCATGTTCTTTGACTTCTTCTATCACCATTTCAGTTTCAATTAAACCTGGTGCTACACAATTCACAGTAATTTTTCGTTTTGCTAATTCCAGTGCCAATGCTTTGGTTGCACCAATTAAGCCTGCTTTGGCAGCGCTGTAATTGACTTGCCCGCGGTTGCCCATCACGCCAGAAACGGAAGATAAAGTGACAATACGGCCGCCTTTTTTCAAACGGATCATCGGCATCATCAATGGCTTAAGCACATTGTAAAAACCATTCAGTGAGGTCGATACCACCTCATCCCAATCATCATCGGTCAAAGCTGGAAAAGCGCCATCACGGGTTAAGCCAGCATTCAGCACCACACCATAAAATGCGCCATGCTCAGCCATATTCTGTTCTAAAATTGAGGCTATATTTTCACGGTCATTCACATCAAACATCAACACATGACTGCTTTGTCCCATGGCCTGAATTTCTTGCGCTACCTGCTCCGCTTCCTGCTGACGAGACCGCGCATGCACAGTGATATCAAAACCAGCTTTTGCCAATTCCAAAGCAATTGCCTTACCTATACCGCGGCTGGATCCTGTTACTAAAATTCTTCTACTCACGTTCATTTCCCAATCGCGTCATTCATATTTTCTGGTTCAAATACACTCAGCATGGCGCTAAAGCGATGTTCTTGATATTCAATTTCACAATTAAACTGGCCTAGACCTTCGTGCAGATAGCTCTGCTCAACTCGAATACGCACGGTATTGCCCACAGCGAAATATGGACAGGGCAACTGCATTTTACGTGTACCCAATAAAAAGCCGACTTTAGGCGGCAAGCCTTTCGTTTGCCCTTTATGTCCCGCATAGGCACTGATGGTTTGCGCCATTAATTCAATGCTGCTCCATGTCGGCAAACCTTCTGCTTCACAAAACATCAACTCAGGTCGAATCTGCAATTCTGCAATGGCATAACTGTCATTGGCTTCAATCAAATGATCTACAAAAACCATCGGTTGTTCATGCGGAATAAACTGTACGGCATCCATCATGGCAAAACGGTTCCTAAAATTAAACTGATATTGCTGCCGCCAAAGGCAAAGGAGTTGCTCATTACATAATGCATCGGCTGCGCTGCATGGCTATTCAAAACATAATTCTGCTGAGCCAAAGCAGGGTCTAATTCACCTGCGTGATGTAAAGGCAGCCAAGATTGATCTAACAGCACCTGCTGGCAAATAAAAGCTTCAATCGCACCTGCCGCACCTAGGCAGTGACCCGTTTTGTGTTTGGTGCTGCTCAGCGCAACTGGATAATCTGCAAAAACGGTCTGCACCGCTTTAATTTCCATGAGGTCATTTTGCGGAGTAGACGTGCCATGCAAATTCAAATAGCTAATATCTGTAGCATTTAAATCAGCAGCATCCAATGCTTTTTGCATCGCTTCTGCCGCACCTCGCCCTTCTGGATGCGGCGCAGAAATATGCCATGCATCCATAGATTCACCACTTGACAGTAGCATCACTGGAGCCGAGTCTTTGGACAATAAAAATAATGCCGCCGCTTCACCAATATTGATGCCGTCACGGTGTGCGCCGCAAGGCTGGCAAATAGAGCTGGATAAGCTTTCCAAACTGTCAAAACCATTCAAAGTCAATTTGCACAAAGTATCTACACCGCCAACTAAAACGGCATCTGCTAGATCTGCATTCAGCAGGCGCTGCCCTGCAGCCATGGCTTTGGCTGCCGAAGAACAGGCAGTTGAAATGGTATATGCAGGACCTTCCCAGCCCAAGTACTGCTGCAGTGATTTCGCCACACAGCCCATTTCCTGTTTATGATGGCTAATCGGCTCTGCAGAAAGTTGCTGAAAATGCGCCTTTAATATTGCTTCATTATCGGCAATGCCTGAAGTCGAAGTGCCAACAATGACTGCAAGGCGCTGCTTTGCAAATTGTGCTGTATAGGCGCGAATATCAGCCTCTATTTGCCGCAAAGCCGTTAAAGCAAATCTTAAATTACGCGAATCTGCAAACTGCAAATGTTCTGGTATGTTTTGCCCTAAGGATGCAGCAGAAGCCCCCACCCAAACCGTGCGCTCCGCGATTAAATCTTGACGCTGCGTTAATGTATTGCCTGCTGTGCACAGTGCATTTTTCAATTCACTGGCATTTTCCCCCAAAGAAGACAAAGCCGCGCTGAACTGTATCCCCACAGCAGAATGGCGCATGATATTGTTATTGGTCACTCTCGCCTCGATCATCTTCCAAAGTATTGCTCACTGCGCTAATTACCATTTGATACGGTACTTGCAGGTTATTCAGTTCAACCGCTCCCTCTAGCGGCTGAATGTTTAACACGGGCTGCTGATTGATATAGACCACACCGTCTTTTTGCCTCACAGCCGTTTGCCCTGCATGTAAAGCCATAAACTGTGGATAGGTTGCGTACAGAATATCCCTCACCACATAGTCAAAGGGCAAGTATTTCATGGCATCTATACGCTGTTCCACACGAACCTGCTGCCCATCAAAACTAAGTTTAAACAGCTGCTGCCCAGTCAGGCTCAGCGCCAGCATGTCCAGCTGCTGACCGCTTTGCTGCTGATACAGCAAAAAACTGAAGCCATGTTCTTTCCATTGCACTTCAATCTGATCTTGGCGCTGATAGCTTTGCGCGGTCCATTGTGGCGCAGACAAACCTTGCGCCTTTGGCAGAATTTTAGGCGCCAAGCTTTGACAGCCGCTGCACAAGACAGCGCCAGCCAAAACTAAAGCAGTGATTTTAGCATTTACATTAAGTGCCATCTGTCATGGTTTCCCGCATGTGCGCTTCGCGGCAATATTCTGCCAATGTACTCAAACGCTGCTTGGCATTACGGTGAATCGGGTTTGTTTCATCCCACGCATAGCCTGCCAAAAGTGAGGCAATCATGCGGCGGATTTTTTCATCTTGCTTCGTTGAAAATACCACATCTTGAAATTCGCCTGTATACCAAGATTCCACATAAGCGCGGAACACTTGAATACCTTTGCGTAATGGTTTTTCATACTGCACCATCCAGTCCACAGACTGACCTTGCAATACTTGATCAACCAAAGGAATGGCCAAGCTAGAAGATTTCAGCGCAATAGTCACCCCTGAAGAGAACACAGGATCTAAAAACTCGCCCGCGTTGCCGAGCAATGCATAATTATGTGAAGCCAGCTGTTTAACATTGGCAGAATAGCCAACCAATGTACGGACTGGCGTATCATGCTTCGCTTTGCGCAACACCTTAGATAAACTCACATCATCCGCCAAAATGCGTTTTTGCAATGCCTCTAAATCATAATCGGGACTACCGTCATAACCATATTTTTCAAAAAAGTCTTGCTCTGCAACCACACCAAACGATGAACGTCCATCGGCAAAAGGAATCAGCCAATACCATGCGCGGTGATCTTTTTCATGTACCGCAATCAAGATTTTTTCACGGTCAAATTCTGGATCATCCAAAATACCGTCTTCAATATGCGTAAATACGGCGCGGCGAACTGGGAAATCTGACGGGCTTTCTAAATCTAAAAATTTAGGCAAAATTCGGCCAAAGCCGCTGGCATCCAACAAGAACTTGCCTTGAATTTGATAAGGCTGACCTTGTTCATCTTTCACCGTCAAAATGGGATGCGCGCTTTCTACATCTACAGCGGTCACTTCATGACCAAAGCGGATGTCTGCACCCATTTTGCCTGCCTGCTGCGCCAGCAAATGGTCAAAATTGGCACGGCGCACTTGCCAAGTAGTGCCCGGGCCTTCACTGAATTTTTGGGTAAAATCATAGAAACTGCGCTGCGGGCCTTTTAGGAAAGCTGCGCCGTTTTTAAATTGAAATGCATATTCTTCGACATGCTCACGCACCGTCTCCAGCAGGCCAGCTTCTTCTAGAAATACCATAGACTGCGGCAGTAGAGATTCCCCAATTGAAAAGCGCGGAAAATATTGTTTTTCGATCACCGTCACTTGATAGCCTTTTTGACGCAGTAAGGCTGCTGCCGAACTGCCCGAAGGCCCTGCGCCAATAATTAAGACATCTGTGTGCTGTAGTGTGCTCATTGCACTATTACCTTATTACTCAGCTCTTTGGCTGATATTGCTGAACCACAACATGCTCTGCATCGGAAGATGTAAACAATGTTGCATAAATAAATGAAAAAATGACCCCGAGCAGCACCGTCAAGCCAAAGCTGTGAATGGCATAGGTATGGCTAAAGGACAGAAGTCCAAACCCAAAGAAAGTCGACATCATGCATAGAAACAGCGCCATGCCAACCACTTGCGGATGGTCGTGTCCATGACGATAGAAAATCGCATAGTCCACGCCAATGCCGATAATCAGGAAGGTGCCCATAATGCTGAACAGATTAATTTCTACGCCTAACCAAGCTTGTATGGCAAAGGTCGTCATCAGCGCCATGGTCACGGGCAGCACCAGCGGCAAGATGGATTTTTTCCCATATAGCAGCCCTAAGCCAATGGCTAAAATTGCCAAAGCACTCAGCAGCAGCCACTGCGCTTGTATACGATGCTGCTGAAATAGCTCAGACAGCTGATTGACTGGCCGCAGCAGCTGCACATTGTGATTGCTTAATTTTTGCAAAGCTACCACATCATACACATTTTGCAGCATGACTAAACGCTGGGTAGAATTCATCTGTAAAAAATGCAGCGGATGATCTTGAAACACAGCATCACTCAGCAGCGGCTGATGCTTCAAATTGACTTGCCAATTCAAAACCTCAGACTCATTCAGCTGCAGCGCCTGTGCATAATCACGCAATGCCTGCTCAGGAATGGCCTGAAGCATAGCTACATTCTGCTTTTGCTGCACTAGAGGCAGCACCCACTGACCCAGCGCCTGTACAGCATCTAATTTTCCAGCCTGCTGCAATTTAGACAGCTGATCCAGTAAATGCTGTTCATTGCGCTCTAATTCTGCAGGTGTTTTGCCCTGCACCACAAAATAATCACTGCCCTGCTGCTGCATAAAGCGTTCGCGCACATACTGATCTTCCTGTTTTAAGCGTTGATCCATACTTTGCAAGTTACGGATGTCATCATTGCTTTTTAAGAACAGTAAGCTGCTGCCAGTCACTGCAACAATCAGCGCCATCAAAACATAGCGTAAGCGATTACGTGCTTGAATATAGTTGCGCGCATGACCAATAAAACTCAGCATACGAATTGCAGGTTCGGCATTTAAAGCAGGCAAGCGCGGCAGCAGTAAAATACTGGTCACCCATGCCGCGCTTAGGCCAACCATAGAGAACACTGCGATCTGCTTAAAGCCCGGAAATGGCGTAAAGCTCAGCACCACATAAGCCAGCAGCGTGGTCATCAGACCCACAAATAAGCTCGGCAATAATGGCTTTAAGACGGCAAAACCATCAATTTGACGGTGCTGAGACTGCATGGCCATAAAGTAAAATGAAAAATCCACACAGACACCAATCAAACTGGCGCCAAAGACCAAAGTCATTAAATGAATTTCGCCAAAAATACTATATGTAACGGCAAATGCAACCAAGCTGCCCGTTCCCACAGCGACCATTTCTGTCAGCATGGGGCGGATAGAACGGAAGCCAAACCACACCAAAAGCAGAATGCCTAGGGTTGAACCGACACCAATCGTCGAAATTTCTTCTTTCGCAGAGTTTGTGCCAAATTGCGCAAACAGCAGTGTTCCTGTCCAATGCGGTTTAACCTGCAATTGGCGCAGCTGCTGATTCATCTGCTGAATAAAAGCATCGGTCTGTTCTTGATAGGCAATGCTGTAAGGACTGTTCTTAAGCTGCAGCACCACCAATCTGGAAATGCCCTGTTCATCGCGCTTGGTGGCAAAGCCTTGTTCTAGGCTAATATCCGAATTGTTCTGTAACGCGCTAAGCCCCATCGCATAACGTGGAAACAGCAAGAGCGGATCACTTTGCAGCATTTCCGCCGTGACTGGCATACCCGGACTCATCAATTGCAATAAGCCTTGCTCTGCTAATGCCGCGTAATCTTTGTGCTGCAGCAGTTCACGATCGCTCTGGGTTAACAGCCCTGCCTTGTGCTGATACAGCAGTTTGGCAAATTTGTCATAGTCCAGCTGAGGGCGTACAGACTGAAATAGCTGGCTTTGATTGGCCTGCGTTTTCAGTACTTTTGTGGCTTGATCCAGCTGCTGGTCATTTTGAGCATCCAGTACCACAAAGACTTTGTCATTCAGCTGATTGCTGACATAGTTCTGCGCACGCTCCAGATTCGCATCTTGATGTGTTTCTGGCAGCAAGGCAAAAATATTGGTCTGAATTTTAATGCCATTGTTCAGCCATGCCGCAGCTAAAACAACCGCAATGACACAGAGTATGACCAGCCAAATGGCGGTAAATTTATTTTGCCAATTGGAAAAGCGCATTTTCCGCAGCCGTTAAAGTTTGAGGTTGAGCGCTTTGCTGACTAAAACGGATGACCGTACTGTTATTGGCCTGTTCCTGAATCACAATGCGGTTCACATAACGCTGACCTTGAGCATCAACACGGACAAACAGTTTTTTAAATAAACTGCTCTTTGGCGTCAGCACCACATTCCACTGTGCAGGACTGTAATTGGCTGAAACCACATTAAAGTTTTTTGCCAGTGCAGTTTCATTTCCAGACATCAGCTGTAAAAACATGGTCGCAACAGAACCATAAGGCGTTTTATCAACTGCAATTTGGCTTGAAGTGCGCTGCGTTTTTTGCACCAGCTTACGCGGCGTCACGATTAAATCTGCTTTCACAGGGCTTTGTATTTGCCACAACACACCCTGATTTTTACTGAACAGCACTTCGCCTTTCGAAACATAGGTTTTATTCAGCGAAGCCAATTTTTTCTGCTGTTCAAAATTGGCGCGTACCACTGGTGTAGCCGCCAACTGTGAAAAGACCTGCTTCAATTCAGTATTCTGCGCATGACCTGCAGATGTCATCAGAGCAGAAGCTGTAATCAAACACAGCGGCAATACTGCTTTTAAAATAGGAGATCGAATATTCATCCTACTACTCCGCTTTAAATTCAGACCATACATTTAAACAGTCCAATAAAATTTGAGGCGACTGGTAACACATTTCACGTGTTGCAATCTTCACTGCCACTTGCGTGGTATAACCTTTAGTGAGGCGTCTGCCCGAAATTGCATCAAAAATCTGATACTCAATTTTCAGACGGTTTTCCCATTCTTTTAAAATTGCGCGTACACGGATTTTTTGTTCAAATTCGATGCCCTGCACGTAGCGCACATGGCTTTCAATTACAGGCCATGCATAGCCTGAATCACGCATTTGCGTATAGTTATAATGAAACTGATCCAGCAGCTTACAGCGGGCAATTTCAAAATATTTTAAATAATGCCCATGCCAAACCACATTCATGGTGTCCACATCATGAAAAGGAACATCAATAATCACATCTGCATGCATCGCTTTATCCTTGGCTTATACAGCAATGCTGTTCAAAAGTTCTAAATTTTCAAAACGGTTGACCAGCGCCTGCAGCTCGTTTTGTAAAGGGCGATCTTCCTCCACATAGTTGAAGCTTTGAAGCACCCACTGTTGAAATGCTGTTAATACTAGACTGAGTTCTGTATCTAAACCTTTCAATTGAACCGCCTGCACCGCAGCACAGCTCAATGCCGCCATTACCTGTTCAGTCAGCGTAATCACACGACTCGCATCACGCGCTGCAATGGTTCCCATACTGACTTTATCTTGATTATGACATTCAGTTGAACGAGAAAAAATGGATGCTGACAAAGTCTGTTTCAGCGCTTCTGCTGTCCATGCCGACACCCCAATTTGCACGGCTTTAAATCCATGATTCAACGGCATGCGTTCTGGGCTTGAACCCGTCAAGTTGCGCGGCAGGCCGTTATTCATTTTGTAATCGACCAATTGCGCGAGCTGGCGGTCCATCAAGTCTGCAATATTGGCAATCATGATTTTTAAACTGTCCATGGCCTGCGAAATATGACCGCCATAGAAATGTCCGCCATGCAGTACACGCAAATTCACCGGATCAATCAATGGATTGTCATTGCTGGAATTTAATTCATTTTCAATAAACTGGCGCAGCCACACTTTGGAGTCTTCAAATACGCCAATAATATGCGGTGCACAGCGCAGTGAGTAACGGTCCTGCAGACGTGAACTTTGATGTTCAGTTTGCACTTGGCTGTTCAACCATACACGCAGTTGGGTTGCAATTTGCTGCTGACCTGGATGTGGTTTTTGCGCAAACAGTACTTCATCAAAATGGCTTGGATTTCCTTCCAGCGCCAAGACATTCAATGCCGTTACCATGGTGCTAGCCAAGGCAATCTGTTCTGCTTTTTTATAGTTCAGGCACGCAATGGCAGTCATCACCGCTGTACCATTCATCAAGGCCAAACCTTCTTTAGGGCGCATCACTAAAGGCTGCATGCCTTTTTCGGCATAGACCTCTGCAATGGGTACAATCTTGTCTTGATAATACACATCACGCTCGCCTACCAGCGCACCCGCAATATAAGACAATGGGGTTAAATCACCGCTAGCGCCGACAGAACCTTCCGATGGAATGACGGGAATCACATCTTCATTCAGCATCCACGCCAAACGCTGCAGCAAGGCGTGCGATACACCTGAATAGCCGCGTGCCAGCGAACATAAACGCACTGCGACCACTGCACGCGCGGTGATTAAATCCAAATTTTGGCCCATACCGCAGCCATGAAAGCGTGACAAATGCAAAGGCAGTTCATTTACTTGATGCGGTGGAATTTCCACAAGGCAAGAATCGCCATAGCCTGTGGTTACGCCATAAATAACGCCTTCATCCTGCAATAACTGATCGAGAAAATCTGCGCCGCGCTGAATCAATGCATTCCACTCATCTGAAGCAGGCAGTGCTACTTGATGTTCTTTACGCGCAACAGCCACAATATCTTCAATGCTGAGAGCGAATTCCCCAATCGTTAACACAAGACTTATCCTTTATTCCAAAAATTATAAAAATTAAACCATTGATACGGCGCACGCATGCAATGCTGTTCCAGCAGCTGCACATATTGCCGAGTGGTCTGCTGCATGGCTTGCATGCGCTCTTTACGCGGCCAGTTCAGCTGATCTGCCACTTTATGAATATGCACTTCAAAATGCGCTTGCACCCGATAGCAAAACACCGCCAAAACGGGCGCTGTCAGCAAACTTGCCAAAATCCACGCGCCTTGCGGCCACAGCGCCTGTTCCCCTAAAAACTCAACAGGCTGGACACGGCCAGACTGCACAGGCACACGGTCGGCAGCCACAATCACCCATTCGCCTTGATCCAGCTTATCTTGCAAAATCAATGCGGTTTCTATACCCAGCTCATCTACCGAAACCAAATTCACATCTGCATGCTCATTCAGCTTCTTTAAAAATTCATTAAATTTTGTCGCGTGCTTTTGATAGACCAGCACATTAATTTTTTGTGCATGTTCAGACTTCACCGCACGCAGCAGCTCAATATTGCCAAAATGTGAAACAACAATCACTGCGCCTTTTTGGTAATGCGCACGGAAATGTTCATGCCCATGTAATTGCAGTTCCTGCTCAGCCACATTGCCCAGCCAGCCTTCAATTTTATCTAAAATGCATTCGCCAAACTGCATTAAATGCGTATAGGTCTGCCCCATATGCGGCTCAGACGCAAAAGGCGATTGACTGCCTGCAAAATGATGCAGCTTTTTTAAATACAGTAAAGAAGCTTGGCGTGCTGTGTTTGAAAACAGCCAATACCACATAATCACAAAATACAGCACCAATCTGCACAGCCAGCGTCCACCCAATCGGTAAAAGCCGAGCATCAGCATCAGTGGCAACATGCCGCCACGCTCTTTGATGCTGCTCCATTTGGGAGTGCTTTTTTCTGTCTTTTTTTGCTCTGACACGCTTAGCCTTTCACTTTGTAATACAGCAATTTGGGTAAGCGCAGCAGCATGCCGCCCAATAAGCGGCTATGCGCGCGAGCCATTCCTAAATTATCTCGCCAAACATTAAAATGCGAAATACCATCTTCAGGATAGATGACCCGCGTAGGCACATTCACAAAATGTACATTTTCCCATTTCAAGCGCACCAAAATTTCTGAGTCAAAGCCCATGCGCGGCTGAAATTTAGCGCTATTCAGTACGTTTACTGTCTGCGCCAGCGGATAAACTCGAAAACCGCACATACTGTCTTTTATTTCAAAAGATAGGCTGTTAATCCAGACCCAAATATGTGTTGCATAACGTCCATATAAGCGTTTTTTCGGGACAGTCGCATCAAATACAGGCTGACCAATCACCATCGCTTCTGGATGCTGCGTCGAGGCATCTAAAAAGCGCTGAATATCATTCCAATCGTGCTGACCATCCGAGTCTAATTGCAAGGCGTGACTATAGCCCTGCTTATATGCATGCTGCAGCCCCGTCATAACCGCCCCGCCCTTGCCTTGATTAACTTCATGCTCAACCAAATCCAGTAAAGGGTTATCTGCAGCCAATGACCGCAGCACCGCTGTACATTCAGCATCACTGCCATCATTCACCATAATAATAGGCAACTGAAAAACGTTTAGATGTTCAGTTAAGGCCGCCAAATAATGCGGATGGTTATAAACTGGAATTACAAAGCAATGCTGCATTCTTATACCCTCGGCTTATTCTTCTGCCGCTGAAACAGCAAACAGCAGCCGCCCAGAAGCCAATGTTTTATCGTGTTGTTTCAGTTCAAAACTGACTTTGTGCGCCTTTCGCACTAAGGATAAATCCACACATTGATAAGGACGAATCAAGTCCTGAAATTTTAACTGCTCAAAACCATTGCACCATTGCAAATCTGCCCAATGCTGCTTTGCAAAATGCTGAATGAAGCCAATTTGACCAACGCCTGGATAAATTGGAAAATTCGGAAAATGTCCTTTAAAACATTCTAACTCAGGACTGAATTCCAGCGCTAAATTAAGCTGCTCATCGTGTATCTGCTGTGTCAAAACTACAGGCAGCTGCATCAGCTGAAACAAAGACTTTAAATACTGCTTATTGAGTTTTGATTGCGCATTTTGCGGCATCAGAGACAAGAAACGCCATTGCCGCGGAATGGCAATACTCTCCAGCTTTTCACTTAACTGTTTTTTTAAATGCGCTACGAATGCCGCTTTGCCCATTTCCTGCAGATGCTGACGCGCTTCATCCGTCAGCACAGCCACCGCGGCTAAAATTTGACGGTGCTCTTTTTCATAAACTAATACATGACATTGCTGTACAGCCTCTAAATCTGAAATTTTCAGTTCAATGGCATCGAGGCTTAAACGCTTTTCTTCCAGTTTCACAATTCGGTCTAAACGGCCCAGCAATCGAAATGGACCCTTAGGGTTCGCCGTTTCTGTCAGTTCGACTTTATCACCCGTCAAAATCCAGTCTGTACTAAATGCATGATTGGTTTTGACTGCCAATTCTTGCTGTTCCTGAGCCTGAATATCAACATTGGCAAAAGGAGTCCATAAGGCATCATCCTGCTGACGATGCGCAATTCCGCCTGTTTCAGAACTGCCAAACACTTCTGTAATGGGACTGTTCAAATATGGGCGGACACCCGCATCCAGCTTGCCGCCAGAGGAATACACCATAATACAGTCTTGCAGCAGTACATCCTTGGTCCAGCGTTTAAGCAAGGCTGGGCTGGAAATCACATAGTTTGGCAGCAGTAAATGCGCGATTTTCTTTTGAATATCTGCTACATCTTCTGGAAAGGCCAATTGCTTTTGATAAAAGCTGCGCCCACTCGCTAAAGGCCACAGCAGTTTAAACAATAAGCCATAGATATGCTGATGGCTGACTGTTGCAATTGCGACGGCCTGTTCGGGCAAAGCAAAGCTGGCATCTAGGCCGCAAACTTCATTAAACAGCTGCTGTAAGGTACGAGGAATTTTTTTCGGTTGGCCCGTAGAGCCTGAGGTATAAAAATACACCTGCGCCTGATTTAAAAAGGCGTCATCAAATTCAAAAGTTTCTTGATGTTTTTTATCTGAGATTTCACTGCGTTTTAAAAAATAGATCTGCTCGGCAGCCAATTCTTTTTCTAAGTCACTGACACGGTTGGGCGGCAGCAATACCTGTTTTTTTGCCTGCAAAGCAGCAAATAGCAGCACCAAAAACTCATAGCTGTCTTGTTCCCACAGCGCCCAAACAGGTTCAGATGACATGCGGATCTGAATTGCCTGCAGCGCAACATCCTGCCAAAAATCCTGAAATGAAATTTCACGTAGATCAGACTGAATACATAAAGTTCGGGATGAATGCAGATGGTGCTGAAAATGACAAGACATAAATGTTATTTCTAAACCGTGATTATTTTCTAAATTAAAAAAATGAAAATGACGCTATTTTTGCGCCTGATGCAATCGCTGCTGGCGTTTGCGCAGCAAGTACTCTCCGAGCAATAAAATACCCATCAACACATAGGAAATAAAACCGTTATACAGCACCCAAATCTTCATTGACACAAAATACACCGTCCATAATGCAATCAGCGCATTGATAGCAAAAAATCCGCACCACACTTTGGTGACTTGACGTGTCCAATGCACGCCTTCTGGCGGTAATTCTGGCTCAGCTAACCGCGCAAAGCGCTCAATCATGGATGGCGGTTTGATTAAGGTCATACTGAAAATAATCAAAGCACCCACATTCATGCAGACTGGGTACAGTTTTAGCCACGCATGATCTTTAAGTATCAAGCTTAGCCCACCGCAGAGTATAGCAAAGCCGGTCAAAGGCCACAGCAAAGCATTGCCCTTGCTGAACATGCGCATCATGCCCAGTGCAATCAGCAGCACACTCACCCATGAATAGTGGCCTTTTGCCAAACCATAGCCGACAAAAAAAGGATAGAGAATCAATCCGATTACTGCTATCCCTTTAAAAACTGCATTCATTCAGCTGACATATTCTGAATGACGGCTACAACGTCCTGTACGGTGCGGACATTTTTAAAATCTTCCGGATTTACTTGCTTACCGGTTAATTCTTTAATCTTTACGACCAAATCAATCGCATCGATGCTGTCTACATCCAAATCTGTTGCCAGATTGGACTCAAGCTGTACATCTTCAGGCGCGATTTCAAACAATTCGTCCATCCATTCGCGCAATTTTTCTAAAACGGTTTCTTGTGCAAGCATAGCAACCTCTTATGCTGTTTTCTGAGCTTCAACTAAAGCCACTAAGCTTTGAATTGATTTAAAGTGTTCTTTGGTTTCTGCAGACTCTGCATTTAAATGAATGCCGTAACGCTTTTTCAATGCCAAGCCCAGCTCCAATGCATCAATTGAATCCAAACCCAGACCGTCGCCAAATAAAGGCGCTTCTGTTTCAATGTCTGCAATGGTGATGTCTTCTAGGGCAAGCACATCAATAATCATTTGCTTCAATTCATCAGCAAGATTGTTCATTTAAGGATAACTCTTGGTTAAAAAACCACTGTAATTGTTGATTTAATTGACGTACATTTTTTGGATTGACCGTTACATCATCCAATACGTCTTCCACTTGGATCGCATCCAAAACTTTCACGTGAATATGAAAAGGCTGTTCTGGGATGTGATACCACTTTTCATTTTTGGTCAGGGTCGAAGGTGTACATGTAATCAGTACTGGCCGAATCGGCACACCTGCGCGCAAGGCAATATTGGCAGCGCCGCGCTGAAAGTCATTCAGCTGCTTATCTTTTTCAGTCCGTGTCCCTTCTGGGAAAATCAGTAATGATGCCGCTTTATCCTGCTGCAGTTTGTTCACGCAATCCTGAATAAATTGTTCTGAACCTGCATTTAGAATATAGCCCGCACTCTGCACAGGGCCTTTGGTAAATGGGTTAGACCACAGCGTCTGTTTGACCACGCAATTTGCCTGTTCCATTAAACCAATTAATATCACAACGTCAATCAGTGTCGGATGATTGGCAATCACCAACTCCTGCTGACTGTGCTGCAGTTTTTCCAGCCCTTCAACTTCATAGGTCATAATGCCTAGCTTAACCATCATTTCAGTAAAGCCTTTAAAGCTGTGCTTAATGACTTTTTGCGTGCGCTGTATGCGTAAGGCTTCATCTTGGGTACTGAGTTTCACCAAAGGCGCAACAAGGCCACCTATCGCTACTCCACCTGCTCCAAAGCTGGCAAAACTAAAGCCTGTCGCACCGACACGCCAGACATAATTGGCTTTTTTCTTGATATTTTTTAAGTTCAGCATTTTGTCCACGCAGCGCTTTCAAATTGACTGTCATCTTGCCAGAAATGATAAAATTGTAATGCCTGCTGAAAATACGTCTGTATGTCCGAATGGTGAGAAAGATCCAGCTTTAAATTTTCAGGTTGCAGTGAAACCAATGCGCTCATAGCAAAAGCAGTAAAGGGCTGATGTTCAGCATACAGTTCAGGTAAGGCTTCATCATAATACACCACCAACGCGCGGCTGGCTTCGGGCATCGTCTTGAGCCAAGCATAGGCTTCAATCAATGCATCATTCCAAGAACCAGCTAAACTGGTTGAAGGAGTAGCGTCTTTGCATAAGATCGAATACAGACCGGATACAGCGTTATGTACAGAAGTTGAAAACTGCGTCGGCGATGGTGTTTGCTCATGCAGCACATCTTCTAAAATTTTCAGGGTCTTGGTTTCATCACCATACTGCGAAACCCATACAATATAGTCAACGCGCTGTTTTGCCAAAACCTGCATAGCCGAGTTTAAAGCCAGCTTCGCCACCAATGACAAACGGCGACGCTGCATTGCAGGAATTTGCTCTAAGGCAGGAAATACCTCATCGGCCCGGCTCATCACCAGCCGAGACATATTCATAAGCACCATGCGCTGTATTTCCTTAGCCTTTAAAACATATATTTCAGAATGGCGCGGATTATAGCATTGACGATTTTTTTTTTACAGAATATATGTTGACCGTTTGAAATATCATAGATTTAGTTATATTTCCCCATGAAATAATATAAAAGCCAAAATATAAAAAACCCGCACGCAGCGGGTTTTTTATACAATTTTATTTTTAGCTACCTTGTACCAAGCGACGTGCGCTGATAATGCCCGGTTGTTGCTCTAGACGTGCCAACAGTTTCGACAACTGCGCCAATCCCTTCACTTCAATCAATAACTTCATATTGGCAATACCATCACTTTCGGAAATCGTATTCACCTGACGAATGTTGATTTGGTCTGAGAAAATCACTTGAGTCAAATCTTTAAGCAAACCACGACGGTCATAAGCTTCCACCACGATTTGCACACTTTGACCACGGGTTGGCTGCATTTCCCAATCCGCTTCAACCGCACGTTCAGGCTCTTGTCCAATCATACGGATATAATCCGGACATGCGACCTTATGGATACTCACGCCACGATTCAGGGTGATATAACCGGCAATCGATTCACCATGCACAGGCTGACAACACTGAGCAATGTGTAGTTCTACATTGTCCAGACCATCAATCAAAATACCATGCGCCGAAAGCGTATGACTTGCACGAGGGTTCAATGTCGGTTTTAACACCAGTTCAGGCTCATCCTGATCGAGGTGCATATGACGGTTAACCTGATTGATTAAGGCATGCAGGCTAATGTCACCACTCACCAAGCCAATCAAGATATCTTCACCCAATTTCACATTAAAATGATTGCAGTAATCATTCAAATCGATACTTTTCGGGTGAATCGCCAAACGTGACAATTCTTTATTCAGAATCTCACGTCCCACTTCCAAGTTTTTACTACGGTCTTGCTGACGGAACCAATGACGCAACTTGTCACGTGCACGAGCCGTCTTGATATAACCCAGCGAGTTCACCAACCAATCTCGGTTCGGTTCACGATCTTTCTTGGTTAAAATCTCGACCTGCTCCCCAGTTTTTAGGGTATAGGTTAGAGGCACATAACGTTGGTTCACCCGTGCTGCATAGCACTTGTTACCCACTTCAGTATGCACATGATAGGCAAAGTCGAGCACAGTCGAACCACGTGGTAATTCTTTGATATCACCATCACGACTAAACACATAGATTTTCTCAAAATCTTCAAACTCTTGGATTTGTTCGAAGTTTTCAGAATCTTCATCTTCTTTATGGGCGCTAGCATCATTTCGTTCTTGATAATGTTCAAGCACTGCACGCAAAGAATGTAAGCGATGATTAAATGAATAATCTGTGGTTTTAGAGCCTTCTTTATAGTTAAAGTGCGAACACACCCCGAGTTCAGCTTCTTCGTGCATATTGTGCGTACGAATTTGCACTTCTAAAGATTTGTTCTCTGCAATCACGGCCGTATGCAGTGAGCGATAACCATTGGCTTTCGGGTTGGTAATATAATCATCGAACTGATGCGGAATATGACGCCAAATCTGATGAACGATCCCCAGTGTGTGATAACACTCAGGTACATTATCCACCAGAACACGAACCGCTCGAATGTCATAAAGCTGATCAAAGCTCAGGTTCTTACTCTTCATTTTTCGATAAATCGAATAAATGTGTTTCACCCGACCATTAATCTCGGCCTCAATGCCATGATCTAATAGTTCTTTACGTAACTTTTCTGTCACGAACTGAATATATTGTTCACGCTCTAAACGTTTTTCATTTAGTAAGGATGCAATTTCTTTATAGCGTTCAGGTGCTAGATAACGGAAAGCGAGATCTTCTAGCTCCCACTTAAGCTGTGCAATCCCTAAACGGTGCGCAAGCGGCGAGTAAATGGTTAAAATTTCTCGTGCGACACGCTCTTGACGCTCTTTGGTTGAGTGCGCCAACTCACGTAATGCATAGGTACGTTCAGAAAGTTTGATTAACACAACACGAACATCTTCAGTCACAGAGATCAGCATTTTATAAATGCCGGTCAAATGTTCACGTTGGTTATTATTAAAATGATCTTCTAGACGTTTATTTTGCTCAATCAGGTCAGACAACTTACCCATGGCAAGCGTGCCTTTCACCAAAGCATGCACTTGATCGCCAAATTTGCTTTGGACTTCTTCTAAACTGGTTACGCCTTCACGAACACTTCGATACAGCATGGCTGCTGATAACGTATCTTCATCCGCATACAGATGAGCAAGAATATCCGCCATTTCAATACCGGTATAGAAGGTATTCGAGCGATGGTTGACCGTTGTTTCAAGTTCATTCTGTAAGGTCAGATGTGCAACTTCTTCGAGTTGCTTTAGAGGAGCCCCGTCAAACATGCCACTCACACGCTCTAGCCATTCAGCCAAATCATGCTGTGCTTGCTCGGCATGTTCTACAGTCGTTTCCTGTGACAACTCATTGAGACGTCCAGGTAATTGTTCACGTACTGTGACCATACCCTACTCCTAGTTTTCTACGCTTCATAACTTTTGATCGTTTATCTGATTTTCTTTTTCGAACAAAGCAATCGATTCGACATGCCCTGTATGGGTAAACATGTCCATGACACCCGCTTTTTTCAAACGGTAGCCTTGTTGTACCAGCATTCCAGCATCGCGTGCTAGTGTTGCAGGATTACATGACACATAAACGATTCTTTTTGCACCAAATTGGGGCACATAACGCATTATTTCTTCTGCACCAGAACGTGGTGGGTCTATCAATAATGCATCAAATCCTTGTTTTGCCCAAGAATGATGCGAAAAATCTTTTGTTAAATCTTGTGAATAAAATTTCAGTTGCGAAAGGCCATTGTTTTGTGCATTTTCTGCACCACGCTGAACCATTTCTTCACTCCCTTCAACTGCAACGACTTGACCCGTTGAACCCACACATTGAGCAAGTGGTAAAGAAAAGTTTCCTAAACCACAAAACAGATCTAGAACTCGCTCACCTTGTTGTAACTGAAGCAATTCACATGCCAGTTTCACCATTTGCGGATTAATCGTGGAATTCACTTGCGTGAAGTCTTGAGGATTAAAGCCAAATTCCACAGCAAAGTCACTTAGACCATAGTGCAGACGCATCGGTGCATCGGGATGATCCACGCGATGTAAGCTGTCTGGCCCTTCAGGTTGCAAGTACAGTTGCCACTCTTTATGTAACGCAAATTTTACTAATTGGTTGACATCTTCCGCGCAAAGTTCCGCCGTATGACGAATTAGGAGGGCAATTTCTTGATCTCCCATGGCCAGTTCCATATGCCCAATATCTGCTTTACCTTGCAGACTTTGTAACAATTGTTTGAGTGTGGTGATGGAGCCAAACTCACGATCCAACACCATACAACGGTCAATCGAAGTCAGTTTATTTGACTGGCTTTCACGAAAGCCAACCACAAGCTTATCTTTTGCAGGTAGGTAACGCACACCAATACGTGCTTTGCGACGGTAGTCTTCACGCAATGAACGTAAAGGAGCTAACCATTGATCAGGTTGTATCCCAGCAAAATGTTGCAAATGTGATTGTAAAACATCTTGTTTTAAACGAATTTGCTCGTCGGGATGAATATGCTGCATGCTACACCCACCACAAACCCCATAATGTGGGCAGGCCGGTTTAACCCGTAGAGCAGACTCTTCACTCAGTAATTCCAGACTGTCTGCTTCTTCGAGACGCTTAACGACATTAGTAATACGCGCACGCACCGTTTCACCCGGCAAGGCATAACGGATAAAGACTTTCTTACCGTGTTTTTCTGCAGGATGATCTGGATGCGTCCCAAAGTGCGCTATGCCTCGCCCCTCATGTGAAAGCGATTCAACCTGAAATGTATAAATGGGTTGTTGGGCTTTTTGGGGTTTGGCTTTGTGTTTCATGCGTACCTAATGTGTGGAAGATGGGAAATCAGATTGGGTGAATTCGGTACGTTGCGAGGTTTGCTGCCATACCGATAAAAAGTCAGCGTGTTGCGGCTGAGTTTGTAAATATTGAATCGTACTTTGAATCAAGTGCTGATGATCATTTAACAATAACTGTCCTTTCAGCAACAGCCAGCGTAAATAAATCAACCATGTATTGAGCACATCACCTTCACAGTAGCTGGTCAGTTCCGTCCACTGTTGTTCACGCACATATTCAGGCACATGGTAGCCACCATCACCACGTTTACCGGGGAAACCAAGTAAATGTGCTGCATCGTCGAGCTTTTGAAAATGACGACCATGGAACATGGCCATGACATCCATCAAATCTACATGACGATGATGATAACGATTCTGGTAGTTATTATAGCGCTTTTGCGTATCAATCTCGCCCTGATCGAACAAACTTGGTGCAGATAGTCCGTGATACATGGCACGGAACAAAATCACAGGCAAATCAAACTGTGAACCGTTCCAACTGACCAAGGTCGGATGACGCTTTTCAAAAATAGAAACGAATTTTTTTAAAATTTCAGCTTCGCTATTGTCTTCACGGCTAAATGAAAACAACTTCATGCCCTTTTCATCAATCCATAGTCCAGAGATACAGACAATTTCATGCAAGGCCAAACGCTGAAAATCCGTGCCCGCCTCTTGGCGACGCAGTTTAGTCAGCGCAGCATCTAGATCCACCTCAGGCAGATCCAGTCCATACAAATGCGCACCTGACTTCAAATCTGTCAGTGTTTCGATATCAAAAATTAAAACAGGTAAACGCATAAGTACTCACCAGTGCCGATCGGCCACTGTAATTATTCAGGATCAACAACAGAGAATAGACCAGTAGACAAGTATCGGTCACCACGGTCACATACGATGCAAACAATCACGGCATCCGGATTTTCTTCAGCCAATTTAACTGAAGCCCATACCGCACCACCCGATGAGGTACCTGCACTGATACCTTCTGTACGTGCTAAACGACGAGCTGTTTTTTCCGCTTCAATTTGCGGAATATCCATAATGCGATCAACACGTGAAGGGTCAAAAATCGTAGGAAGATATTCTTGTGGCCAACGGCGAATACCAGCAATGTTTGAGCCTTCAGACGGTTGTAAACCGACAATTTGAATATCTGGATTTTGTTCTTTTAAATATTTCGAAATCCCCATAATGGTCCCGGTGGTTCCCATTGAGCTGACGAAATGTGTAATTTTACCGCCTGTTTGTTTCCAAATTTCTGGACCCGTAGTGAGGTAATGTGCTTCCACATTGTCCGGGTTACCAAACTGGTTTAGGACTAGACCTTTGCCGTCTTTTTCCATTTGAAGGGCAAGATCACGTGCTTCTTCCATGTTTTCAGATTCGATCAGTTCGGCACCGTAGGCACGCATGGCATCTTTACGCTCTTGGCTAGAACTTGCAGGCATGATCAAGGTCATTTTATAGCCACGCATTGCTGCAACCATAGCTAAAGCAATCCCTGTGTTTCCGCTCGTCGCTTCAATCAACGTATCACCCGGTTTAATCTGACCACGCTTTTCCGCTTGCATAATCATGTTATATGCAGGGCGATCTTTGACCGAACCCGCTGGGTTATTGCCTTCTAACTTGGCTAATACTGTTGCTTGAGTATGACTTGCCAGACGCTGTAAACGCACTAACGGCGTGTTGCCGACGTAATGGTCTAATAAAAAATCGTCTGCTTGAAAATCAGGGGTTGTATTACTCATTATTCACACCTATATCGAGGTGCGCCTATTGTATGAAAAAATGCCTTTGCCTGCACCCATTTGCCTCGCTTTTTCGCGAAAGTGATTAAAGCGCAATCAGTTTTAAATAATCCATGCTAATATTCGGGGCATAAGGAATAAACTGCTTAAACCATGTCAAATATCAACAAAAAGCTTTTTAAACGCCTACACTTAAATCATGCCTATGGTCAGTTGATTGCACTTATTTTCGTGCCGATCACCATTTTGGCTTGTGTCGGTGCGATGTTGGTAATAACAGAAACCTCCAATGCAGCCAAAGCACAACAAAAACAGATGGCTGTCGCGATCCTGACGCGCTATCAACCCACGTCAGAATCTGCCATAGAGTTGCTCAACCATTATCCGTGGCAATTTGATCAAGCTCGTAATGCCATGCAAAGCATGTTGAACGAAAAACATTTGATTCGTGCTGCGATTTTAGATCTTAAAGGCAACAACCGCCTGAGCATTGGCTTTCAAGATCAAGATATTTGGCCTGCTTTTGACAGTAAAGCATCTTTTATTGGACCGATTGCACATCAAGGCAACCATATTTATGCCCTGAAAATTTCAGATTCAACCCAGACGCCGGCATGGTTAAGCATTGAACTGGACAATCAACCGCTGCAAATTGCCCGCTATCGCGTGTTAATCGTATTGATTGCAACGGGTTTATTGACGCTCTTATTACTTTTGCTGTGTTTGAATTTTTATTCACGTCGTTGGATCGCACCAATGTACGAAATTCGCATGCAGTTACAACGTTTAAATGCCGACACTCTAGATCAGCACATGATCATTAACAGTACTGGCGAACTTCGTTTATTACAGCGTGATATTGCCAATGTGGTTAAACGCTTACATTTCAGTTTCTTAGAGTTACGTGAACATACCGAACAAACGGAAGATGACTTAAGACGCACGCTTGATACTTTAGAGGTGCAAAACATCACCTACCGTCAAGCACGTGACCAAGCGATCCATGCCAATCAGTCGAAGTCGGTGTTCTTGGCCAATATTTCCCATGAACTGCGCACGCCACTCAACAGTATTGATGGCTTTATTCATCTTTTACTGCGCCAAGGCAACCTCAGTAATGAGCAAAATTTATATCTACAAACGATTCGTAAATCTTCTGCGCATTTATTGGCTTTAATTAATGACGTGCTTGATTTCTCCAAAATTGATGCCGGCAAACTAGAACTCGAAACTGCACAATTTGACTTAGAAGAAGCCGTGTTTGATGTGATGGATATGTTGTCGCCATTGGCAGCACAAAAACACATCGATATGACCTTCTACTATGCGGACAATGTGCCGAAATTTGTGGTTGGTGATGTCCTACGCTTCAAGCAAATTTTGACCAACTTAATTTCAAATGCAATTAAATTCACTCCAGATGGTGAAATTATTGTCCGTGTCCGTATGGAGCATGATGACATCGGTCAATGTCTGCTGCACTTTAGTGTGCAAGACAGTGGTATCGGCCTAAGCGGTACCGACCGTAAGAAACTGTTTGAATCCTTCTCGCAAGGTGATGCATCTGTTACCCGTCAATTTGGTGGTACAGGTTTAGGTCTTGCCATCTCCAAACAATTAGTCAGCCTGATGCATGGACAAATTGGTTTTGAAGATAACCAAGAACGTGCCCCAACAGAAAAAGGTTCAACCTTCTGGTTTACTGCGCGCTTTGTGGTCGATGAAGAAATTGAAATTGTGCATCCACAATTTAGCAATCTACAAGTCGTTTCCTACTTAGCACATCCAGCAACCGCCAATGTCCTGCGTCATTACTTAGAAAATTATGATGTTGAACATATTGAAACGCAGTCGATCCTTGATTTATTTAGTCGACTCAATCAGCTAAAAACCAATGAAAATACCTGGTTGATCGTCGATCACAGTGGTGACTCCGAAGCCTTACTGAAAGAAATTCGTCATCGTTATAGCGGTAACTTAGCGGTTTATGGCTACCAAATGATGCTCGATCCAAGCATGTTGAACGAGTACCGTGCTCGCCCATTGCATCAACCACTCAGCCGTACAGCGCTGATTCAGTTATTGAGTAATGAGCCTTGGTTTGATCAAGAGCAGCATGAAGAATTTAATGGTCAAGGTCTGCACATTTTGGCTGTCGACGACCATTTGCCAAACCTGATTGTGCTTGAAGCCCTGCTCTCTGAGTTAAATGTGAAAACCACCAAGGCTTTGAGTGGACAAGAAGCCATTGAAATCATTCAAGCTCGCCAAGAGCAAGGTTTGGGGGCTTTTGACCTCATCTTTATGGATATTCAAATGCCTGTGATGTCAGGTGTCGATACCACGCGTGCCATTCGTTCTCTTGAGTCGACTTTTGAAAATCATAAGCGCCTTCCAATTATCGCTTTGACGGCACATGCGCTCTCTGATGAAAAACAAAAGCTTCTGCAAAGTGGTATGGATGACTATGTCACAAAGCCCATTCAAATGGATCAAATTATTCAAATCTTGACCCAATGGACTACCGATAACTTTAAGAAAGTGCCGGTTTTAGAGCGCAGTTCAGTGATTGAAGCCCTAGAGCCGAGTATTTTAGATTGGCAGCAAAGCTTGCAGTTGGCCGCGAATAAAGAAGACCTTGCAGTCGATTTACTGAAAATGCTCGTCGATAGCTTTGAGCAAGAAATCCATGAAATGGCACAGCTCATCGAAGATGAAGATTTTCCACAATTAGAGCATGTGCTACATCGGCTTTATGGTGCAACCCGCTATGTGGGCGCTCCGACCCTCCAAGAGGTTTCAGGTCAATTTGAGCAATTTGTATCGACCTTACGTAAGGAACGCCGTAAAGCAGATGAAGCTTTTGTTCAAGAAACCCTGAACCGTTTTGATGAGTTAAAAAATGTCATGAGGCAAGTTGAACACGCGGCTCAACAAATCTTAGCCAAACAAAATAATTAAGCGCAGTCCGACTAAAGTCAGTGCCGTCCAGCTTCTGTTGTGACTGCACTGTCATGTATCCTGTCAGGGTGCATGCTATGCTCGGGCGCAGAAACAACAAGAGTAATTACCATGGCTTTATTACGTGTAGAAAAAAATAATGGCATTGCAACGGTTTACTTAAACCGTCCAGAAAAACGTAATGCAATGAGCTTTGCATTGCTCAAAGAATTGGTTAGCACCGCTGAAAAATTAAAAAAAGATCGTAGCTTACGCTGTGTCATTTTAACCGGTGAAGCCAATGTATTTAGTGCTGGCATTGATTTGGCTGACCTCAATGATCCGAAAAATCGTGCCTATGCCGCGTGGGAACTGTTAAAGCCCGGTCAAAGTTTATTTCAAAAAGCCTTTCTGATTTGGCAACAACTCCCTGTGCCGGTGATTGCCGCACTTGAAGGCTTTTGTTTTGGAGCAGGCATGCAACTTGCCTTGGCTGCCGATATCCGTATTGCCCACCCGAAAACGCAAATGTCGATTATGGAAAGTCGTTGGGGCTTAGTTCCTGATATGGGCTTAACTCGCTCACTCAAAGGTGTGATAGGACTAGATTTAGCCAAAGAATTAACCTTAACAGCACGTATTTTTGACGCAGAATATGCCAAGGAAATTGGCTTAGTGACGCATTTAAATGAACAGCCTTTGCTTCAAGCGCAGCAGTTAGCCGAAGAATTATCACAACGTTCACCAGATGCCTTGGCAGCAGCAAAACAAGTGCTAGATGCCATGGAACATAGTCCAAAACGATCTTTACGTTTAGAAAAAATCTGGCAATTTAAATTACTGCTCGGCAAAAACAGCCAATTGGCACGTAAAAAAGACAAGAACCCAGAGGTTCAGTTTTTACCACGCCAATATAAGTAAAATAGTCACACAGGATAGATTGAGTACAGCACATGGCGTTTGATCGTAATACAAAAATTGCATTTCTAGGTATGGGGCTGATGGGTAGCCGCATGGCCACGCGCCTCATTCAGGCAGGATTTGAAGTTGCGGTGTGGAACAGAACTGCTGCTGCGTGTGATGAGTTGATTGCGATTGGCGCGACAGCGCTTCAATTGGAGAATATTGCCCATTATCCTGTGGTTTTATCTTGTCTCGCAGATGATGCTGTTGTTGCCGCGGTGTATGCAAGCATCGAAAATCATTTAGCGGCAGGACAAATTATTGTCGACTTCTCGAGTCTTTCTGTGAATCAAACTCATCAATTGGCTCATGCTGCAACGTTGAAACAAGTCACTTGGATTGACTCTCCTGTTTCGGGGGGCACAGCAGGCGCTGAGCAAGGCACTTTGGTCATCTTTGCCGGCGGTGATGCTCAAACGATTCAAGATTTGAGTCTGATCTACAATGTTTTATCACAACGTGTTACCCGCATGGGCGACTCAGGTACAGGTCAAGCCACCAAAATTTGTAATCAGCTGATCGTCGCTGCCAATAGCACGTTAATCGCAGAAGCCGTCGCATTAGCCGAGAAATCAGGTGTAGACACCACGTTATTAGCACCAGCACTTGCTGGTGGATTTGCAGACTCAAAGCCTTTTCAGATTTTAACTCCACGTATGGCAACGCATCAGTTCGAGCCCGTGCAATGGAAAGTTCAAACTTTATCTAAAGACCTGAATAATGCAGTCCAACTGGCTGCCCAGTTTGAATTAAGCATCCCTGTTGCCAGCCTTGCTTTATCGCAACTCAAAGCCCATCAGGACAATGGTTTTGCAGAAAAAGATTTAGCCACCATCATTCAACATGTCGAACATAACTAACGACTTTCACTTTAGAAGTAAATTGCTTCAAGGACGATATACATGACTCAGCTCGCGGTTAATTTATCCATGATTTTTACCGAAGTGCCATTGTTAGAGCGTTTTGCGTTGGCTCGTGAACACGGTTTTAAGCATGTAGAAATTCAGTTTCCGTATGAGCTGAGTATTGAGCAAATCCAAACCCAGCTCACTATCAATGATTTAAGCCTGTGTTTAATTAATGTCCCTGCGGGTGATTTGATGCAAGGCGGCGATGGTCTTGCGGGAGTTCCGGGGCGTGAAAATCAATTTCATCAAGCCTTAGAACAATGCATTCGCTATGCCACTGCGTTAAATGTACCGAGTGTCAATATTTTAGCCGGCAAACAGCCACAAGATGCTGACTTGCTCCCATGTTTAAATACCTTGTCGAGCAACCTCAAACTGGCGTGCCACATGTTGTCTGAACATCATATTCAACCGGTATTTGAAATGATTAATGGCACTGATATGCCGCGCTTTTTGGTCCAAAATATTGCCCAAGCTCAGGAAATGCTTGAAGCTGTACAACACTCTGCTTTGAAGATGCAATATGACTGCTACCACATGGCGATGATGGGTGAAGATATTCTCAGTACTTTGGCAGAAAATATTCAGGATATCGGTCACATACAGTTTGCTGACTGTCCGGGGCGACATGAACCTGACTCAGCGCAGATTCCATTTGCAGAGATTTTTAAATGGTTAGATCAAAGCCAATATACAGGCTACATCGCGGCTGAATACCGACCACGAAGCAACTCATCACATTCTTTTGCGTGGAAAGACAAATACTTCCCTCATTTAGCTAATGGTCAATGACGTGTTGATTTGAAATTCAGCAACAAAACCGCTATATTAGACCATGTAAAATTGTCAGGAAATCATACCCTCTATGAATTTAGAACCATCGCCCAGCGCTTCTAATTCTCTCGATCTCGCAAAATCAACGCAAATCAAAGACGTACAAGCTTGCTTAGCTGTTGTACGTGAAGCACTTGAAGATGTAAAAGCCAAAGATATTATTGAACTTGATATCAGCACTATCAGCAACGTAGCAGATGCGATTGTTATTGCGAGCGGTACTTCAACTCGTCACATTAAGTCTCTTGCAGACAACGTGGCAGAAGAAGCACGTAAAGCTGGATTCCGCCCTATCGGTGTTGAAGGCGAACGTGATGCTGAATGGATCCTGATTGATCTCGGTTTTGTAGTGGTACATGTGATGTTACCTACAGCACGTAAATTCTATGATTTAGAAAGCTTATGGCGTACAGCTCCAGAAACTGTAGCTTAAGCTTCCAGAAAAAAGCGACCTAATTAGGTCGCTTTTTTTATCCCTTCACTTTATACACGGACAATCAGCTTCATGGTGTTTTACCCCCGACACTAAAGCAGTTGGTGTAAATCCACCTCAGGATAATTGGCTTTAATTTTCAGCTTGGTTTGTGCATAAACTTGGTCTGCACGCATCGGGCCATAAAAGTCACAATACACTTCATAAATGCTCGTTAAAACTTTGGCATAACTGGTCAAAGGCAAAAACTCGACAAAACTCGCTGAATTAATTTGTGCATTTGCCGCAATTGCCAGCCCGATTTCTTCTAATTGCTGAATCACATCTTGGGTGAAATCAGCCTGATCTGTAGATTTCACCGTCAGCATGACTGACTCGATAAAGCCTAAAAAGGCCTCGCTAATGGTCTCTGCAATGAGCTCGTCTTCTTGCTCCTGCTCCTGCGGTTTTTCAACCCTTAACAGTTCCTGCTTTTCTAAGGTAGATAACTCATACAAGACTTGCTTCAGCATATCTTTACGATAAAAGCGTAGCTCTTCTGTGGTACAGATATCATTTAAGAAGCGATTTAAGACAAATGACGGTTTCATGCTGTACTGCTGCTCCCAGTGCCGTAGTGCACTGTCGAGTAAAGTCCCATGAATAAATTGTTGTAAGCCTTTTTCTAAAGCTTCGCGGCGTTGTGCCAAATTCAACAGTTCGGTGCTCATTGCATTACTCCTGTTAATGACGTTTGGTCATATCATCCGTTTCAAAAGTCACATCTTTTTGAAACTCGGGATAAGACAATTCAGCATGCTCGGTATAGTCCAAACCACGTTGTTCATGTTGCTTACTCACCCGTAAGCCACCCAACAATTTATCTAAGACCTTAAATACAATGAACGCAACGCCAAAGCCCCATAAAAAGGCTGCAATCACTCCAAGCCCTTGTATCGCGATGACATCGCCATTAAACATATTATTTTCAAGGAAGATCCCTGCAGCCAATGTTCCCCATGCGCCACAGAATCCATGCACGGTCACCGCATCAACCACATCATCCAGTTTCATTTTTTCCATGAGCATTGGTAGGAAGGTCACCATCACACCTGCACATAAACCGGTGATGACCGCATACAGTGGAGACATCGTTGCACAGCCTGCCGTAATGGCAACCAAGCCACCCAGTGAGGCATTGATCGTACTGCGGATCAAAATGGCTTTAGATCGGATGAGACAGAGCAACATATATGCAACCACGGCAGCACACGCCGCAAGATGCGTATTTAAAGCAATACGTCCTACGCTGACATTGGCATTAATGGTCGAGCCTGCATTAAAACCAAACCATGCTAACCATAAAATAAAACCGCCTAATGCTACCAAAGGTAAGTTATGCCCTGGTAAATAATGGCTTTGCCCATTGCGTCCAAATCGACCCAAACGTGGTCCCAATACAATGATGCCAGCCAAGGCAACCCAGCCGCCCATTGAATGCACCACGGTCGAACCTGCAAAGTCGATAAATCCGAGTGCTTTTAACCAACCGTCTCCGCCAAATAAACTGCCCCATGCCCAACTACCAAAGACAGGATAAATCAGACCTGAGACAACGGCCGCACTCACCACATAAGCGACAAAATGAATCCGCTCTGCCATTGCACCACTGGCAATGGTGGTTGCCGTTGCAGCAAACATCATTTGGAAAAATAGAAGGTTCCAGTGCCAATCATCCAGTTGATCGGGTGCAAAATGACTGAAGCCAAACCAGCCCGTGGTATTGACCCCAAACATCAGACCAAAACCCACCAACCAAAACACCAGACCACCCAAGCAGGCATCCATGTAGTTTTTCATGAGTACATTCACGGTATTTTTACTGCGAACTGAACCACTTTCGATCATGGCAAATCCGGCTTGCATAAAGAACACCAAGATACCGCCCAGTACCACCCAAATACTGTCGAGCGAGATACGAATTTCTTGAATATTACTGGCGATTTGCGGGTCAACTGCCCATGCAGTCGATGTCAGGACACTCAGAAACAGTGCCATCAAGTATGTTTTTTTCATGATTATTCCCCCAAGAATAACCATGCTGTGCAAAAAGAATACCAAATTTCAGACAATTAATTATTTTTCAATGCATTGCGTCACAAAACCAGTTCGCGACAATATTTTGAATCACTGAGATCGAATTTAATGGAACAAAACAGCTCATCGATCTGTACCTTGGTTTCAAAACACGCATCAATTTGATTCAAGCACCTGATGCGCTAAATATTTGTGCACTTTTAGTGTGAAGCATTCATTAATCAAAAGCCAAGAAAATAAAAGCGAAGAAAACAAAAAACCACCCGAAGGTGGTTTAAATCTTCCTCAATCCCGCTTTATCACAGCGGGACTTTGGCAATATGGATTAATGACCACCGCCATTAATGGCTTTTGTCATATCTTCCACAACTTTCTTCGCATCACCGAAGATCATCATCGTTTTATCGTTATAGAACAAGTCATTATCTAGACCTGCGTAACCTGTAGCCATAGAGCGTTTGATCACCATAATGGTACGTGCTTTATGTGCTTCAAGGATTGGCATGCCGTAAATTGGAGAACTTGGATCGTCTTTTGCCGCTGGGTTCACAACGTCATTCGCACCAATCACCAGTACTACATCTGTTGCTGGGAAGTCTGAGTTGATCTCGTCCATTTCAAGAATGTCTTCATATGCAACGTCAGCTTCAGCTAAAAGTACGTTCATGTGGCCCGGCATACGACCTGCCACAGGGTGAATCGCAAAACGAACTTTTACACCTTGCTCTTTTAAGATTTCACACAATTCTTTCACGGCATTTTGTGCACGACCTTGCGCCATACCATAACCCGGTACGATCACAACGCTATCCGCATTTGACATCAAGAAGCCAGCATCGTCTGCAGAACCTGAACGGTGATTACGCTGTGCTTTTTCACCATTATCCGCCGCCGCTACTGCTGTACCACCCATTGCACCACCAAACAAGACGTTGATGATTGAACGGTTCATGGCTTTACACATGATGTAAGACAGAATCGCACCCGATGAACCAACCAGTGAACCTGCAACAATCAGCATGTTGTTTTCAAGCGTGAAACCAATCCCTGCTGCAGCCCAACCTGAGAACGAGTTCAGTAGCGATACCACCACTGGCATATCACCACCGCCTACTGGCGCAATCCATACCCAACCAAATGCAAGTGCAAGAACAGTCATTGCCCAGAAAGCATTCATGTTGCCTGTAGTGAAGAAGTAGATACCACACGCCAACATCGCAAGGAAAATTAAGGCTTGAACAGGTTTTACCCATCCACCTGAAATGGTTTTTGCCCATTTCTTCGCAGCCAATTTACCGTAAGCAAATACCGATGCTGTGAAGGTAATCGCACCAACGAAACAGCCTACAAACAATTCAAATAAATGAACTTTGCTCATATGAGCATGTTCTACACCCGCAGCTGTTAATACTGCTTCATTTTCCGCGAATGCCGCAGTCAATTGGTTGTTATGTAGAATTGCAGCGATCGCAATCAGTACCGCAGCCAAACCAACCAATGAGTGCATCAGTGCCACAGTTTCAGGCATTTGAGTCATCGGAACTGTTTTTGCACGTGCAATACCTACGACTGCACCCAACACCATTGCACCCACAATCATCCAAATCACTGGATGATCTGCGACAAAGAATGTGGTGATTACAGCAATCGCCATTGCGATCATGCCGTAACGGTTACCTTGAATCGCAGTTTTCGGACCAGACAAACCACGCAACGTTAAGATAAAAAGAACGGCACCAATCAGGTAGAACCAATCCGCATATTCTTTAATGAATTCCATGGATTAACCCTCTTTTTTCTTTTGCTTAGGTTTGAACATTTCAAGCATACGTGCAGTCACCGCAAAGCCACCAAAAATATTGATACTTGCAAGGAAAACGGCAATCGCACCTAAAATACTCACCACGTTAATGCTTTGGAACTGTACGCTTGCATCCACAATACCTGGGATACCAACGGTTTGAATCATCGCACCAACGATAATGATCGATGACAAAGCATTGGTTACAGCCATTAATGGTGTGTGTAGCGCAGGTGTTACCCCCCAAACCACGTAGTAACCAACAAAGATTGCCAAGACAAAAATAGTAATCGTTTCAACCATGATGATTCTCCTTAACCACGTTTCAGCAGCACTTGGCCGCCATGAGTGACAAGTAGTGCTTTTTGAATTTCTTCTTCAGGGTTAATCGCGAAGTTCTTTTCGCTATCAAACAGGGTTTCAATGAAATTCAAAACGTTACGTGCATACAGTGCCGACGCTTCAGTCGAAACTGTTGAAGGAATATTTGGAATACCGAGAATTTTCACGCCATTTGCAGTCACAACATTTTCGCCGCAGACAGAACCTTCAACGTTACCGCCAGTTTCAACCGCCATATCTAAAATGATTGAGCCCGGTTTCATTTTGGCAACAGTTTCTGCTTTGATTAAACGTGGTGCGTCACGGCCCGGCAATAATGCAGTCGTAATCACGATGTCAGCATTCGATACGGCTTTATCAACAATAATCGCTTGATCACGAATGTAGTCTTCACCCGGCATCCAGCCATAACCATTTTTTGCAGCATCAGCTGCTTTCTGTTGCTCTTCTGGTGACATTGGTACGTCTAACCATTTACCACCCAAAGATTCAACTTGGTCACGTGCTGTAGGACGTAAGTCAGTTGCTTCAACTACGGCACCTAAACGTTTCGCTGTTGCAATAGCTTGTAAGCCTGCAACACCTACGCCCATGATCACAACACGTGCAGGTTTTACTGTACCTGCTGCTGTCATCAGCATTGGGAACATACGTTGATATTCTGCCGCAGCCAAAAGCACAGATTTATAACCTGAAAGGTTGGCTTGAGATGAAAGTACGTCCATGTTTTGCGCACGAGATAAGGTCCGTGGCAAAAGTTCCAATGCAAATGCAGACACGTTTTGTGACGCAAATTGGTCAAGTTCGGTGTTGCGGTAAGGGTCAAACATCCCCACAACGGTGGTGCCCGCTGTGAGTTTTTGAATTTCGTCACCTTTAGGCGCACGAACTTTCAAAATCATTTGACTACCGGTATAGGCATCATCCGTAATTTTGGCACCAACTTGTTCATAGGCGCTATCGATGTAAGCAGCGTTTACCCCTGCTCCACGTTCAATAACGACGCTATGACCAGCGCTGATCAACTTCTTTACTGTTTCAGGCGTCGCAGCGACGCGATTTTCACCGACAACAGTTTCGGCTGGAATTCCGATCTGCATGAGCGTTCCTCAAGCTAATTTTTCTTAAGTAAACATCGCAATCCGCGATGTCTCCCCTCAGGATGTGTTTTTGTACAATTTTTGGATTCTAATTGAACTTTTTTAAAATACTACCCAATATTTATTTAATAAATACCCATATTTTGAACTCATGATTCATGAAAAGAATAGTGCGATATTTCATTTATTCAGTTTTATTTGTCGATTTATTACTCATTTTTATCCTATTTATAACTTTTTAATATTACTTAAGACCAAAAAAATAAATAATTTCGCTAGTTTTAGTGCTGATTGTTTCAGTGCGTTGATCATTGTGACATTTTCATTCGACAACTAATGACCTGAACGTGTCGTGAAAAATCGACTTAAGTCAGGTAAAGCCGCTATTTCATTCAGACTGCATCAGCTCGTTGACTCATTTGACAGTTTTGACGTGCTGACCTGCATTGAAAACTGACTTTTTTCTGCCACAGTCTCGTCAAATCGGTCAGCTTGAATATCCGATGGATTTTTGCGCACGTTTCGGGTTTATTGAGATCTTGCTCTCCCCACCTGATGCTTCGCCTTAACTTAGAATTGACTTTTTTAGCTAAAAAAATAATTTTTTGAATATTTAGCATCATGATATCGCTACTGACTTTCTATCCCTAAAAAACACTATTGCACCATTTTTGTGCAATTTTCACCTTAAATGTTTCAGCCTGATATATTTGACCTGCAGAGTCATGTTGCGGTGAAAAAATTTAAAACCAAATTGGTCATTTCTTCCGCTGTTTTCATGTTTGATCTAGCAATGCCTTATGCATAAAGGAATAAGTACTATTCTTTTTTTGCATTTTTACTCGCACGATGCATTTTTTATAATCAAAATGACAGTTCGAATTCATTAGATCTGTGCTGTCGAATTTATTCAGTCGTCATGAGGCACACCTTAACTTATGTCAAGAAACCTTAGTCCGCACTTCATCGGTGCAATTTTTGCGCTGATTGCTGCCTTCTTGTTTAGTACCAAAGCGATTTTTATTAAGCAAACCTATGCACTTTCTCCTCTTGTCGATGCCACAGTCCTCATGGCTTTACGCATGATGAGTGCATTGCCGTTTTTCTTAATCATTGCATGGCTAAGTCGACGTTCCTATCAAACGATTCAACGAAAAGATTGGGTACTTTTGCTCATTTCCGGTTTAATCGGCTATTACTTTTCAAGCTGGCTCGACTTCCGTGGCTTGATGTATATCAGTGCTTCGCTTGAACGGATTATTCTTTTTCTATATCCCACATTAACCGTACTGGCTTCCGCTGTTTTATTCAAAAAGCCCCTGAGTTTTAAAACTATTCTTGCCCTGATTTTAAGTTATGGCGGGACAGTTTTAGTGATGCTACAAGAACAAAGTGCCACACCACATGATCAGTATTTTTGGCTCGGATGTAGTTTGGTTTTTGCCAGTGCCGTGTTATTTGCGATTTATTTATTACTCACGCCAGGCCTCATGCAAAAGTTTGGTTCTTTACACTTTACCGGTCTAGCCCTGAGCATTGCCTGCATTGGGACGATTATTCATTTTCTATTTGCAACACCGCAGCCCATTGCCTTGCTTCAACAACTTCCGAGTCAAGTCTGGCTATATGGTTTAGCGCTCGGAATATTAGTAACCGTGCTTCCAACCATTTTGATGATGCAAAGTATCATCCGACTGGGAGCTGCACAATCGGCCATGATTGCCTCTATCGGCCCCATTTTAACGATTTTACTGGCCGTCGCGTTATTGAATGAACATTTAAACCTATGGCAATGGGTCGGTTGCGGTCTGAATATGCTGGGTGTCTTGATGATCAGTCTCAGTAAGAAATCCTAAACACGTGCTTGGATACTATTCACAGAGAAACACTTTAAGACCGGTTTGATTTTCCTTATAGTGACCACAACAGCGTGGCAGCAAATTCTTTGCATACGCTTCCGCCCAATATCTGGACAATTTATGAAAGCCTCGATCGACATTAGCCATGATAAAACCCTGTTGTGGCTTATGGCTGCTGCATGTGGTTTATGTGCGGGTGCCAATTATTATTGCCAACCTTTAGTGGCTTCTATCCAACAGAGCTTTCAAATTCCACAATCTGAAGTTGCGCTAACCGTCACCTTTGCGCAAATTTCTTATGCTTTGGGTCTACTGTTTATTGTGCCGATTGGCGATATTGTGAATAAAGCCAAATTTATTCCATTACTCATGCTTGGTGCGACTGTCGGTTTAGCCCTCTGTGCTTTTTCGACCAATCTATACATGCTTTGGGCAGGAACCATTATCACGGGGCTATTTTCAGTGGCTGCTCAGGTTCTTATCCCTTTGGTCACTGTTGCGATACGACCTGAAAAAATTGGGGCAGTTGTTGGCTTTTTAATGAGTGGGTTATTGGTCGGCATTCTGTTATCGACCAGTCTCTCTGGCTTATTGTCCTATCTGTTTCATTGGAAATCGATTTACATCCTCAGTGCGCTCTTGATGTTGGTATTAGCACTCTTACTCAAAAAACGTCTGCCCGTGGTCAGCATCACACGGATGCCCTACAGCCAAGTTTTCCAGTCAATGGGCGCATTACTCAAACATGAGCCACGGTTAATTTTCCGTTCTCTAATTGGAGGCTGTGTCTTTGCCGCGATGAGTATGCTGTTTTCCACCATTGCCATGTTACTGACTGAGCCACCTTTTCAATTGGCCGATGTTTGGGTCGGTGTTGTGACTTTAGTTGGTGTATTTGGTGCCCTATCGACACAGTGGATTGGGCGTTGGGCGGATTTGGGTTTCAACCGAAAATTAACTTGGCTCGGTTGCAGCATCTTGGCCCTCAGTTGGGGACTGCTATATTTGGGTGGAAGCTCCCTCGCCTTTTATATTTTGGGCTATGGTTTAATCAACCTCGGTTTGGCTATGGTACATAGCTGTAATCAAAATATTATCTTCCAACTCAACCCGATTGCACGCTCTCGAATCAATTCAATTTACATGACGTTTTATTTTGTCGGTGGTGCATGTGGTTCAGCTTTGGGCGTGTTTGCATGGCATCATGGTGGCTGGACCACCACCTGCATGACAGGGATTGCTTTAGTAATTGCTGCTGGATTTTTCGTATTAATCGATCAACTCTATACTGCACGGCAACTGAAATATCCACAATGAAATGTATGGATCATTGCTCTAAAGCCACAATAAGTGGCTTTATTTTTGCAAATTAACTGACCTGCACCACGGGATAAAAGGGTTTGCCTAAATCCAAGGTTTCTGCATTTTCCAAAAGAATCACCATAAACACCGGTAAGAGTGCCAACAGTATTGTGCAGCCGTCTTGAAGCTGTTTCCGATTGACCGAACTTTTATAGGTCGCGCCGCCATGAACCATTTGATTGCGTAGCGTATACATGCGATTGAACAGCACCATTAAAATATCAACGGAATCTTTTTCTTTAAGCGCGTGCAGTACTTTCTGTTTTTCATGCGCCAAGCCCTCTTTGCATGCGTCATGGCTAATTTTTTGATTTTGATAATCCCAAAAGCCCTGATAAACATAGGGATTATCTAAAAACAACCGTATCGGCTGACTAAAACGCTCCCATAAAATATTATAGATTTTATGCTCTGCATCCTTTTGGCAAATCACATATAAAAACTGCCTTAAGCTTTGCTTGTCCTGCGCAATCTGTAAGTCTTGCGCGTATATTGCGTTGAAGGACACCCACAAACTGATAAATTGCAAATCGAGGTCATCTTGAAGATCAATCGACTTTTTCAGCCAACTTAACCCTCGATGAATGCGTAAATTAAATTGGTCGGTATGTTCCGACTTTTTACTTTTAAATATTTCTTCAAGTAGCATCATGCCTGCTAAATTCCAATGGATAATTCATTTATTTTTCTACCATTTGAACTTAGCGCAATTGTTTACCTGCATGCAATAAAAATATCTCTGTATTCAACTATTTGGTCTCATCTTGTGTGAGATAGGTATAACGTTCTAACTGATCATTTTCATCAAAAATTAATTCATAAGACATTTTCTTCCCGTTAAAAACGGATTCGGCAGGTGTTCCGAAAAGCTCCCATAAACCCACAGTCACCACATCTGCCGCACCATGCCAAAACGCACGCCCCACTTTACTGGCAGTCGAATAACCTTGGGTAAAAGTATAAATTTCATGGCGTTTGCCATTTTTATATTCAGAGGTGATCGGTGCGCCAAATTCAGCAATCACCAAGTTACGAGACAGGCCGTGTTGAATCATTTCGGTATTTTTCTTGTTTGGCTGCTTACTTGCCATGACAACTGAACAGCCTGTTGTGCCTGACAATGTGAAAACTAAAGCTATTCCTAAGCAGGTCTTTTTCATCATGTGGTATTCCCCAAATTCTTCAAATTTCTATTTTTGATTTTTGATTTTTGATTTTCATCTGCTGTTGATCTTAATTGTTTCTTTCATCTTTTTCATTTTTTTATACGACTATTCGTCTGATTTTTAGAATGATTAGCGCTTGAAAGATTCACATTTATGAAGGTTTCAGACTGAATAATGCTTTAAGTGAATTAATGTTCTGTTGGTGACGAATTCGGTGGAACAAACCAGTTTTTCCAAGAGCTACTATGGCGAGTTTCAATTGCAACGGTAGGGATGAGCTCTTGCTTCAGCATTTTTTCTTGACCCACGGCTTTCGCCAACCGCGCTTTGACCGAGTGTATACACTCACGGTCTTCAAACTCACAGCGGTCAAGGTTGGAGCCACCACAGGGTCCATTGGCTAATCCTTTGGGGCAGGTTTCTGGGCAAATATACAAGGTTTCACCTAAACGACATTGTCCGCAACTTTCACAGCCCACGATGCCATGTTTACTGATAAATTCTGTTTTCAGCAAGGCTGCATCAGCTTTCGGTTTTTGCCATAATTTGGCCGCAAAAATATAAGATCCCACCCCTTTGGCCAGTTTTGAACTAAAAAATAACTCATGCATGACATGCATACTTTTATATTTCAAAACTTGTTCAACTGGAGCTTTATGGTTATTTGCGCCCGTCGGGTGGAAGTTCACATCTACACTAGAGCGCCAAAGCATTTTCCATTTTGCTAAACACTGTTCAAACGTTAATGTGGCAAATTGCAAAATTGCTTTTTGCAACTTCTCTTGCTCTTCCACTTTATGGCAAGCTGATAAATGAACCCCTGCATAGCCCAAATGCTGACACATTAAAATTTGTAAAGCGCAGCGTGCATAGACATTTTGTTCAGCTTGTATGGCGTCAGTTTGCTGTTCTTGTTGCAAAAAATTTAATACATCTGCTGAAAGCACGATGCCTGCGACTTTTTGCTTGGCCATAAAGCGGGCACGGGCAAATGTCAGCGGCATGACACAAGCCAATACAGGCACACGTGGATAATATTGCTGCATATAGCGTTGGTAACTGCTCAACACATCCATGTCAAAGCCCAACTGTGTAATCACATAGTCAGCGCCAGCTTGAATTTTTTTATTCAGTTTAAAATACTGCGCATCCTTTTCTGCTTCTGCATATTTAAAAGGATTAAATGCTACCCCTAAATAAAACCCGCCATAGTCTTTGGCTGCCATGACTTGATTGACCGACTCTAAATAACGGCTCCGTAGAGTCGGATCATTTGCCCCATCCTGATGCTGCTTGAGTTTATCACCACTGAGCAAAAGTAAATTCTCTACCCCGTGCTGCTGAGCAGCATTTAGAAAAGTCTGAAAATCTGAGATATCTCGGCCTTTCCCCGAATAATGCAGAATTTTTTCAATGCTTTGAGGGTAGTCTTGCATTGCTTCTAAAGGAGCAATATCCGTGTCACTTTGTACTCGGTCAGCCAATGTCATGCACACAGGAAAGCCTGCAAATGTCGTTGGGACCAGATGCGTTTTTTGCGTCGTTAGATATTCAAACGAGATACAAAACTGGCGTTGCAATAGATATTGGGAAAATAAAGACATAAAGGCAGGCAGTTAAATCTGCTGAGAAACCATACAATAAAGTTTATAAAATTATAGATTAATCACATAAAAATTTAAATTACTTAAGCCACACTTCCGACTTTTTCTAGCCTGACCTTGAATATGTCACGCTAGCAAGACCATGCCCCAAACCACAATTTATGCTAATATTGCGCGCGTCTTGAAATGCGGTTTTTTTCATCGTATTTCAGACAGCTTTTGGTATTTCTTCACCATTTTCCATTTCGTTCTTCCATCTTGTTCTTTTAAGGCGTGTTTTTTTAATGACTGATCTCCAACCCATTGAAAATAAACTTCAACCACGAATCAGTGTTGCGCCGATGATGGATTGGACGACTCGTGACTATCGTTTCTTTGCACGCTTGTTTAACCCTAATGTGATTCTCTACACCGAGATGGTCACCACAGGTGCGATATTATTTGGCGGTGCGAATCGTCATTTGGACTATAACAACGAAGAACACCCGATTGTGTTACAGCTTGGTGGTTCAAATCCCAAAGATTTAGCGACCTGTACCAAGATGGCACAGGACTGGGGCTATGATGAAGTAAACCTCAATGTCGGCTGTCCGAGTGACCGCGTTCAGAACAATAAAATTGGTGCATGCTTGATGGCAGAGCCTGATTTGGTGGCTGAATGTATTGCTGAAATGCGAAATGCTGTTGATATTCCAGTGACCGTAAAACACCGCATCGGGATTGATGACATGCAGTCTTATGAAGAAATGCTGCATTTTGTTGATACCGTGGCAAAGACTGGCTGTGACAATTTTATCGTGCATGCCCGTATTGCCCTGCTGCAAGGTTTGTCGCCAAAAGAAAACCGTGATGTGCCACCTTTACGTTATGAAGATGTTTATCGTCTGAAACAAGAACGTCCAAATTTATTGATCGAAATTAATGGCGGGGTGAAAACCTTTGCTGAAACACAGCAACATTTACAACATGTTGATGGCGTGATGATTGGCCGTGAGGCTTATCACAACCCGTACTTATTGGCTGAGATCGGTCAGCTTTGGGATCTCGAATTACCCAACCGTTTCGATATTATTGATCAGATGCTGCCATATATTGCGAAACGCATGGAAGAAGGTGCACCGCTTTCTATCATTACCCGTCATATTTTAGGTTTATTCCAAAACCTACCGGGTGCTCGAAAATGGCGTCAGGCTTTAAGTGGTGGCAATGCCAAAACCTTTGCCGATGTGGAAAATGCCATCCAAAATATTAAAGATGCAATGCAACGTACAGAAGACTATTTACGTGATCATCCTAAAGTCGTTTTAGAAGATTAATCCTATAAAGTAAAAGCCCGCTATTTTGCGGGCTTTTTTATTCGTCATGCCTCACCAAGTACGTGTTTGGCAACATCGTCACAACTCAGCTAAATCATCTAAACAGTCACATCATTGCTCAATGACTATTGACCGTAATGTTCCCCTTGGGAAAAGGCTCATCATAGCCAGTCCATTGATAATCTGATGGATCTTCTTCCTCACGCAAACCCACATAGCTCTCAGGCGCCGATGTAACAGGCTCAACCTCCTCGGTTGGCTGTTCCAATTCCTCAACCAAATGATTCAACTCTTGATCTAACTGCGCCTGATATTTTGCAATTTCAGCTTCGTCAATGAAGGCAAATTGTTCTTCATCTATTTTCCATGCATAACCTTGCAGGTCTTTGTAAATATCGACCAAAACTGTATAAGGCTGACCATCGTATTGCAATGTCGCCTGAGCCTTAAAGCTTAATCCCTTACGCTCTAACACTTTTATATTTTGAATCCGTAAATGGTACTGCCGATAATCTGGATTCTGATCAAACTCGTGCTGCATCTGCTGCTCAATCTGCCGAGATAATTCATCTGTCGAGACAAAATAACTACAACCAGCCAAACTCAACAGTAAAAAAATGGTGAGCCATCGAAACATATTGCATCCCCCATGATGCATTTATTCTTGATGAAAAAGTCGGACCGATCACAGATTGCGATCCAAACATTCCTCATTGTTTGCTTCATAATAGCCAATAAAACACACAGTACAAGCCAAATTATCAAGATTTCTCAATTTTATATTTAATTTTGATATCAATCACTTAAATTGCATTTTTGATGTTTTAAAACACTGACAGCCTTGGTCTTTTGCTGACATATTTTTGTTGAAAATGACCATTTTGGTAGTGGTTTCCTAGCCTTCAAATTTTCAACATGAAACTGAACCCATCGTAATTTATCCAATATAGAGCCTTAAACAAAACATCGTAAAAGCGCCATAAAAAAAATCCCCAAACATTGCGGGGATTTTTAAGGAATCAACTGAAATTATTCATCGTCCGTTTCAGGCTCATGATGTAGCGCATCATGTATGGCTTCCACCAATTGCTGTGCAATTTCTTGTTTTGAGGCTTTCTCTAAATCACGCTTTTCCATTTGATATTGATCTGCGAAGAACACGGTCATGGCATTTTCGTCTGAAGCAAAACCAATGTCTTTACGTGAAACATCATTGCACGCAATCATATCGAGTTTTTTTGCCACAAGTTTGCCGGCAGCATACTCTTCGACATTGCGTGTCTCGGCAGCAAATCCAACCATAAATGGACGTTTTGACTGCTGCGCAATCGTTGCAACGATATCTGGATTTTTAATTAAAGCCACATTGAGTTCATCGCCAGCTTTTTTGATTTTATGCTCTGCAACTTCTGCCACGCGATAATCGGCAACAGCTGCTGTTGCGATAAAAATATCACAGCCTTCATCTAACATTTGCAGACTGGTCTCTAACATTTTAATTGCAGACTGCACATTAATCCGTCGTACACCATTTGGTGTATCTAAACTGACAGGTCCTGCGATCAGCGTTACTTTAGCCCCAGCTGCATAACAAGCCGCTGCCAGTGCGAACCCCATTTTACCTGTGCTGTGGTTGGAAATATAACGTACAGGATCTATCGACTCACGTGTAGGACCAGCTGTAATCGCCACATGTTTGCCTGCAAGCATGCCAAATTTTTCAGCAATAGCTCGCTGTGCTTGATGAAAATAGGCCGTTACTTGATCCGCCAAATCTTCAGGCTCAGGCATACGTCCTAAGCCCACATCTCCACACGCTTGAGAACCGGCATCGGGCATGATCACATGTACGCCATCTTCAACCAGTGTATTTAAATTACGCTGTGTCGCTTTGGCTGCCCACATTTGCTGATTCATCGCAGGGGCAACCCAGACGGGTGCTTTAGTCGCAAGATAAAGTGTCGAAAGAAGGTCATCTGCTAAACCCGCCGCAAATTTTGCCAGCGTGTCACAACTTGCAGGAGCAACCAATACCAAATCAGCCCAACGTGCCAATTCAATATGCCCCATGCCCGCTTCTGCTTCGGGATTGAGTAATTCGGTATGCACAGGGTTGCCTGAAAGCGCCTGAAACGTTAGCGGGGTCACAAAGGCTTGCGCACCTTGAGTCATCACCACGCGCACATCAAATCCGGCATCTTTTAACCGACGGACAAGAATGGCACTTTTATAGGCTGCGATACCACCAGTGACACCTAAAAGAATATTTTTTGTGGGCATTACACTTAAATCAAAGCTCACGAACAGGCTACCTATCTGTTGCAGTGGCGCTCACAATAGCATTAAATATGCACTGACCCAACAATCTGCTGTGAAAAAGCCGATTGACTGATAATAAAAAAGTCTAAGAATAATGAATAATTCAATTAAAAATTGGCCTGAACAAGAGCGCCCACGTGAGCGCCTGATTCATCAAGGCGCACAAAGTTTATCCGATGCTGAACTACTGGCTATTTTCCTACGCTCTGGTTCCCAGCAGCACTCTGCTGTCGAACTCGCACGACTCCTGATCCAACATTTTGGTCAGTTGCAAGCGCTGATGGATGCGTCACTTGAGGATTTACGCCAGTTTCATGGCATTGGAAACAGTAAATATGCGCAGCTCATGGCGGTAAAAGAACTCGGTAAACGCTATGTGAGTCAACATTTTCAAAATGAAGCCTTACACTTGCAACATTCTGAACAATTGCAAAACTTTCTTCGCTTTGAATTTTTATCGGAACGTCAAGAAGTCTTTGGCGTGCTTTGTCTAGATGCGCATTTAAGAAAAATAAACTTTAAAAAACTTTTTTATGGCAGCCTCAATACCTGTGAAATTTCCATCAATCAACTGCTGCGTTATGTCATTTCTGAACATGCCAGCAGTATTGTCATTGCACATAATCATCCTTTCGGTCGTGCAGAACCTTCTGCTGCCGATCTTGAATTGACTCGACTCATTCAGCAGGCTTGTCAGCTGGTGGAAATTCGACTGATCGATCATTGTATTATCTCAACAGAAGGGAGCTTTTCCTTTGCTGAACATGGCTTGCTCCAAGCACACTCATCTGCGTGAAACAGTTATTGACAAGTGCTTGAGCAAACCCGAAGATCATCATAATTTTTTAAAACTAGAAATTATCATTCGAACATGATCGTCCGTGACCAACCGAGTATTTTTAAACTGCTATTTTCTTGGCGAGGAACGATTTTACCTAAGGTTTTACCGCCGCTCGGGATCGTTATGTTGCTGTCTGCCATTGTGGGCGGCTTATCCTATGTCGATATCTTCCATTTTACCGAATTTCCTTTGGTCGGCTTTACCCTGATCGGTGTTGTGCTGTCGATTTTCTTGGGCTTTAAAAACTCAGCCTGCTATGACCGTTGGTGGGAAGCTCGGCGTTTGTGGGGCATTTTGATTGCCAACGCGCGACATTTTGACCGTGACTGCCGTTTACTCAGTCAAGGCCGTCGTGAACGTGTGATTCAACATGTGATCGTCTTTGCCAACGTTTTACGTGACCGACTCCGCCATCAAACTGCCAATCCCACAGAACTGGTTGAAACCAGCGGCATGAGCGCGAATGCCATCACCCAACTATACCAACAAGCCAATGCACCGCAGTACACGTTGAGTTTGATTCAATGGGAGCTGATGCAAGCGCTTAAAGATGGTGAAATTTCAGATATTATTTATACCCAGATGAATCAGCATGTGATGGAGCTCAGCACCGTACAAACCGGCTGTGACCGTATTGCCACTACGCCATTACCGTTTGCTTATTCGGTCTTGCTGAATCGAACTGTTTATTTTTTCTGTTTTGTCTTACCCTTTAGCTTGGGTTCTACTTTAGGTCTTGCGACCCCCCTTTTGGTCGGGATTTTAGCTTATACTTTTTTAGGCTTAGATGCACTGAGTTCAGAGATTGAAGAGCCCTTCGGCACACAGAGTAATGACCTTCCATTGGACTCTATGGTACGAACTATTGAAATTGAACTTCTAGGAACTCTAGGAAAACCCACCCCACCACCGATTCAAGCCAAAGATCATAATTTATTATAATTGGTATGCGTTTCGCCTGAATGCACGGATCGCATTCAGATCCATGATCCATACAACACCCATAATAATGAAAAATCATGAAAATAAAAAAACGGATTTTCACTTATAAGCCACAACCGATTCTGCATCCTTGCAAAGCGCTTGCTGTGATTTTCATGTTCGTTGTGTTGCTGTTTAGCATCGCATTACTCCTAGCATGGCAAGGCATATTATTCACATCATGGCAAAGCAATTGGCAATTCTTATTCCTGATGAGTGCTCTATTGGTCATCAGTATATTTCGTGACAAATCGCAAAGAATCAAATTTCCATTTTGGATTCAACAGCATTTGATTGATCCCAAATTGGCTTTGGATTTAAAAGAACACGCCTTACGCAGTTCAGATGCTGTGATTGTGGATTATCGAGAGGTGCGTGAACATTGGTGGCAAGGCAAACAGCAACAATTGCTCTTAAAGCTCAATGAACTTGAAGAGGCGAAATGGTTTAGCGTCGATCTCCATCAAGTCTTTGCGAGTACTTTGTTTTTAAACATTCATGTGCAATTGAATTCTGCCCTCATTGGGCAACAGATTTGGGTGCATTATTTGGCACGTACGCGCACCATCGTGCAGTTATATGCGCATGATCAGCTTGATGATTTTCATCAAATGAAAAACTACTTTGCCATGCCCTATACGGGGAATATCTATTTTGAGCAGATTCCAACACGGCTTACGTTGGATTTACCTTATTTATCGGAAATTCATGCCGTTCGTGAAGAAGATCAACCCGGTTATCTCCTCAAACTGAAAACCAGTTATGGGCAGAGCTATCGTATCAGTTCACAGGCACGGCATTTTGATAAACTCGAATTGGCACTCTCAAGCGCCATTGATTTTATTCCTTATCGCAATTTTAAACATCAACCTACCATGCAATCTGCCTTGCTGACCAAGAGGCATCCTCAACGCGTGACACGTCTACTGTTGTGCATAATCGCCATCAGTGTTTTTATCATCGCGTTTTTGTTCAAGGCATGGTTCTGGGCATGCGTTGCCGTGGGCTGCCTCTATCTGCTTTACCGTAACATTCAGCATTATCGAACTTCACCTTTTATCGAAGATCCTGATGTCAATGTGACTTAAAACTGTCCCAGATTCCAACTTGCCCCTCTTTCACTCGAGGAATATTGCCGAGTTTAATCCATGGCATATTGTCGCCATGAAAATCACTGCCAACAGAAACTTTTAAGTTAAAGGCAGCAATCATACGATCCACCATTTGACGAGTCGATAATGGCTCAATTGCCGGTGGTAATTCCACTGCATCACCGCCCGCTTCAGCAAAGATTTCAATCAAATAACGAATATTGGTCGCAGATAAATCATAACGCGTTGGATGCGCCAACACCGCAAAGCCACCACTGGCATGAATCACCTCAATGGTTTCAGCAAGACTCGGACCTTCAAATTTTACAAAGGCTTTTTTGCCTTCTTTAATATATTTATCAAAAGCTTGTTGTGGACGCGCAACCACACCCTTTTCCACCAAAGTTTTGGCAATATGGGTACGTGTAACCCGATCTGGAATATGGTCGACTTTGGCAACCACATCGCTATAAATATCTTGACCAATTAACGGTATCAGTAAGTCACAAATCTGCCGAGCACGTTCCGCTCGAATACGCTTTTGATCCATCAATAAGGCTTGTATGGGCGCAGGATTTTGCATATTTAAAGCGACGATATGCACACCATAACTTTTTTTGGTCGCAGGTCTCGACCACTGGCTGGAAATCTCCACGCCAGAGATTAATTGCAGCTTTAATTCATGCGCGACCTGCTCTGCTGCCAACAATCCGTCCATCGTATCGTGATCAGTCAAAGCCAGCGTATGAATTCCAATAGCACTTGCGGCCTGCACCAAAGCCTCTGGTGACAAAGTACCATCAGAAATATTACTGTGTGTATGTAAATCTACGCCTTGCATCTCTATACTATGTCATTTATTTGATCAGATTTAGATACTCTAACATGAAAGCACTTTTAGACTTTGTGCCACTCATTATTTTCTTTTATTTATATAAAACTGTAGATCCAAAAGATACGCAGCACCCATTATTACAATTGATTGGTTCTGCTGGGGGTGTCGATAACAATAACATTCTTGTGGCAACATCAGGTCTCATCATTTCCATGCTTGTGGTTTATGGTGCATTGTTTGTCATGCAAAAATTCCGTCTAGATAAACAACAATGGATTGTGTTGTTCATGACCGTGATTTTTGGTGGTATTACCCTGATGCTAAGCGATGATTTTTATATTCGTTTAAAAGCCGTTTTACTAAACTTGGTATTTGCTGGCGCGTTTTTACTTTCTCCACTATTTAGTAAAGATAAGAAACCACTCATCGAACGTTTATTTGGTCCAGTCTTAAATTTAACCGCTGTCGGTTGGAAACGATTGAACTATGCATGGGCTGCAATGTTCGTGGTGATGTCATGTTTACACACCTTTTTCGCTTATTTGTTTGCAGACGGAAAATATTGGGGTGAATTCACTGCTTTTGGTGACATGATCGTGATGTTTTCCTTTATCATTATTCAGTTTATTGTATTACGTAAATACTTTAAGACCTCAGAATAATCCATTCGGTCAAAAATCAGGAAAAGTCATGCCATTATTCGTCGTAAGCTGTACAGATAATGAAGGTACAGTGGAAAAGCGCCTTGCGGTTCGTCCTCAACATCTTGAACGTCTACAAAAACTTGATGATGAAGGTCGTCTGATTGTTGCAGGTGCGATGCCTAAAGATCCGGCAAACCCGCAAGCTGGTTTTTATGGCAGTACGATCATTGTCGATTTTGATAGTCGTGAAGCCCTAGACCAATGGTTGGCAGATGAACCTTTCCTCAAAGAAGGGGTTTATGGCCAAATTGATGTCAAACCATTTAACAAAGCATTTCCTAAAGGATAAGGTTCATGCGCGTCGTTGTTTCTAGTTTATTGGGCTTATCTTTAATTTGTTCAACTGCATGGGCTGAAGAACCGGCTCCTGCACCTGCTGTAGCCCCTGCTGCTCAAGCAACGACTGCAACACCTCCTCCCAATCCTGTGCCGCATAACATTCCTGCCAATAAACCGGGCATCATTAAAGTGGCGGCAACCGTCAATCCCAATGGTCAACCTCAAGATGCCAATCCATTGACCATTGAGCAATTGGCAAAAAATAAAGCACTGCAAGATGCCAAAGTTAAAGCGATGGTCAAAGACCAATCTGTACGCTTACAACAGTTGGAAAAAGCAAACCTTGAAGCCTTGGCGCAAAACCAAGAATTACAACTTAAAAATGATAGCTTGGGCGTACAAGTACAAGTGCTACAAAGTGAACGTAGCGCGCAGATGTTTTTATATGGCGGGACCACACTCGGTGTTGGCGTGATTTTAGGTTTTTTATTGGCCAGTTACGTCTATACCAAACGTCGTCGTCAATGGTAATTCGTTTTTCTACTTCAATTTAAAGGTTGCTTGAGTTTTGTCAGGTGCAATTCAGACTGCCGATCTCGATTGGCAAATGATCGATGGCATTGATATTCCAGTGTCTAAACAGTTTGGTGATGTGTATTTTTCGAAGGACAACGGTCTGCTCGAAACACGTCATGTGTTTTTAAAAGGGAATGACCTCGACACTCGCCTCGCGGCTCTGACTGATTTTGAATATTTCAGTGTCGGTGAAACAGGTTTTGGTACAGGATTAAATATTTTGGCCCTGTGGCAATTATGGCAACAGGTTCGTCCAAATAATCACAGTCATCTACATGCTATTTCTGTAGAAAAATTCCCTTTATCTAAAGCAGATCTCATTCGTGCATTAAATGCATGGCCTGAATTACAGCCATTGGCACAGCAACTGATTGCGCAATATCCTGAACCTATTGCGGGATGTCATCGACTCAATTTTCCAGAAGAACGTTTTTCGATTGATCTTTGGTTAGGCGATGCACACGACGTTTTTCCGGTCATGGCAAAAACTGCTACAGTCAATGCATGGTTCTTGGACGGTTTTGCACCTGCCTGTAATCCTGACATGTGGGAAGAAAACGTACTCAAAAATATCGTGCGTCTATCGGACATTGGGACGACCTTCGCCTCATTTAGTGTGGCCGGTGTACTCAAACGCGGCTTACGTGAACATGGCATTACTATTACACGACCACGTGGCTTTGCACATAAACGTGAAATGCTCAAAGCCTTTTGGCTCTCACCTGAAAGTTCAGATGATCAATCCAATGCTGCTGACATACCCACTTTAGACGAAAAAAAAAATCCTGAAATCGCTCTAGGACACAAGCCCCGTCAAATCGCGATTATTGGCGCTGGCATCGCTGGTTTAAGCTGTGCGTGGGCATTTGCTCAACGTGGGCATCAAGTGCGTATTTACGAGAAATCAGCACCACTCAGCGGTGGGTCGGGTAATCCTCTTGCCCTACTCAACCCTAAACTCTGTCCAATTGAACAAAGCGCTGAACATCTAATGACCCTAAGTTGGTTATATGCGCTCAAGCATTATCAAAACTTCAAGGCATTTCGGCCCTTACAGATTCACCAATCTATTTTAAAAAATAAAGCAGAGCATCTTGATTTAGCTCAAGCTTATCCTTCAGAGGTGTTAGCTGCTGAAGAAGGCACGCCAAATCAATTAGCTTCAGCATTTCCAACCCTGCTCCTCAAACAAGCAGGTGCCGTCAGTCCACATCAGCTTCGTGACCAAATCTTGGCGCATCCACACATTGAGTTGTTACAAGCAGATATTCAACGCATTGAGCAACAACAAAATGGCGTTGCGCTATTTACACAGGATCAGCAGCTTCCATCTGCCGAGCATGTCATTCTCTGTGCGGCACGTGAGAGCATGCAGCTACAAACAGATTATCCAGAGCTGCGTGCCATTCGTGGACAAGTCAGTTGGTTGAATAATCCTGCTCAACAAATGGATATGCATACCGCCTATAGTTATGGAGGCTATTGTATGCAACTGGATTCCGAACAGATGATTATGGGCGCGTCATTTTATCCCGGCCGTGATGACACAGACGTTCTCACTGAAGATCATGTGCATAACTATGAACTTATCCACAGTGTATTCCCCGACTTTGCCAAAACCTTAGCACCGATTGAGCAATGGCAAGGACGTGCCGCAATTCGCGCACAGACAAAAGACTTTTTCCCGGTAATTGGTGCAGTCCATGAAGATCAGCACATTTATAGCTGTAGTGGACTCGGTTCTAAAGGTTTCCTGTATGCCCCGCTCTGTAGTGAAATCATTGCCGCGTTGGTCTTAAAAGAAGCCTGCCCTATTCCAACACAGCTACTCGATAAAATTCATGCAGCACGTTTTATACGCCGCACCAAAGCGAAACAAAAAACCAAGAAGCCTTATTTTCAAGGTCAGGTGCCCTTAGCACCACCTCAAGAAAAATAACGCGCAGTAAAAAAGCGCCTTTCGGCGCTTTTTTTGATTCGATCTTATTTCCCTTGTTCCAAAGGAAGACCGGCATCACGAGCAGCACGCGTGCCGCCCATTAAGATTACATATTCACGTGAGCTGTCAAAACCCTCTAGTAACTCTGCTGCACGTGGAGCTTTACTTCCGCCACCACATAAAATGTAAATGGGTTGATCCGTTGACACCTGAGTCAGTGCATCTGATGACAATGCGTTGATCGGTCGGTTAACCGCACCTTTCACATGTGCTTCAGCATAAGCACTTGCATCGCGAACATCCCAGATAATCGAGTCTTCTGGGAACTCAAATGTTGTAATTTCTTGTTTACGGATCATTGCACACTCCTTTTGATGTAAACAACACTTGGCAAATGAAGAAAACATCCCTAGCATCTCAGATATTCTTTCCCTTTGTAAAGGTTTAATCTATGCCTTCTTTTGATATTGTTTCGGAATTAGAAGTTTTTGAAGTAAATCATGCAGTTCAAAACACGCAAAAAGAAATTGCGACGCGTTTTGACTTCCGCGGTCATGACGTTTCAATTGAGTTAAATGAGAAAAATAAGGAAATCAAAATCTCAACAGAAAGCGATTTCCAATGTGAGCAAGTGTATACCATGCTCGAAAATCATTTCTTCAAACGTAAAGTTGACATTCAAGCATTGGATCCACAAAAAATGACAGCTTCTGGTAAAAACGTCATTCAAGTGATCAAACTAAAAGACGGTCTTGACTCTGATACTGCAAAAAAAATCAATAAAGCCATTAAAGAAAGCGGCATTAAAGTGCAATCTTCTATTCAAGGCGACAAAATTCGTGTGACTGACAAGAAGCGTGACACTTTGCAACAAGTGATGGCGTTCTTAAAAGAGCAACTGTTTGGTGTGCCGCTTCAATTCAACAACTTTAAAGATTAAGGCAGCACAACTGCCATTGAGGTCAATATGGCACGTCCAAATCGTCTAAATAAACTGGTTAAAGCAAGCTCTAAATTACCCAAAGGTATTCAAAGTCGTTTGCTCAGTCGAGCTTTTGGTCGTGTCGTGCCCATGGTTGGAACAGCTAAGATCCAATATCAACATGTCAGCCCTGAGCGTGTTGAGGTGAGCATCGCCAATCATAAGGCGATGCAAAACCATATCGGGCAAGTACATGCCTGTGCCATGGCGCTGATCGCCGAAACAGCCACAGGTTTTGTCACAGCAATGAACGTCCCAGACAGTGCCATTGTCCTGATTAAAAGCTTCAAAGTTGATTTTAAACGTCCAACCCAAGGTGGGATGAAAGCGATTGCAACGCTTACACCCGAACAGCAACGACAAATGCAAAGCACAGAAAAAGGTGAAACCTTAGTACAGGTCTTAGTCACCGATGAATCTGGTGAAGCACCGATTCAATGCGAAATGCTTTGGGCTTGGGTGGCAAAATCCGCTCTGAAAAATAAATAAATGTAAATAAAACTTACTTTTAGGTAAGTATAAGTTTTACCAAATTTCAGCAAAATCAAGACTGTTTTTTATTATTTATACGCCGTAATTCCGCTCAATATGCTTGCACGACACAAATATATTGAGCACTTTATGAAAAAAATCATTCCCCTTTCACTCATCAGCCTGGTGGTGTTTTTAACTGCATGTCAAAGTACTATTCCTGCAACGCCAACGACTCCAACACAAACAGCTGAAAGCAATATTCAAACCAGCCAAGCAGCGGAAAATAAGAAAATCGTGATTGATTTTTATGAAGGTGTCTTTCTTAAACATCAGGTTAAGACATATGCTGACCGATATATTGGCAATCAATATATTCAACATAATCCGCATGTACCTGATGGCAAAGCGCCTTTTGTCGATTATTTCATCCAGTATTTTAAACAAAATCCTGAAGCAAAAAACCAGATCAAACGTGCCGCTGCCGAAGGTGATTTGGTCTATTTACATGTGCACTCTACGCAGAATAATCAAGACCGTGGAGAAGCGATTATTGATATCTTCCGTGTTGAAAATGGCAAGATCGTCGAACATTGGGATGTGCAACAAAGCATTCCTGAAACCAGTGCCAATTCAAATACAATGTTCTAAGTTTTAATTCGTGATTAATAAAAAAGCCACTCGATTGAGCGGCTTTTTTTTTGCGTCTAACTTTAATTAAGCTTGATCTGCAGCAAATTTAGCTTTTGCATCCGCAGGAATTTGACGCTTAGCACCTTTCACATCCACAGCGACAAATGTAAACACACCTTCGGTTACGCGAATTGGATCACGTGAGCTGTCATGGCTATCCCAAACTTCAATCTGCATTTGGATAGAGGTATTACCCACTTTTAAAATTTTGGTATATACACTGATGACATCCCCGACTTTCACTGGAACGAGGAAGGTCATTTGGTTAATTGAAATCGTTGCACAGCGTCCTTGACTGAAACGCTCTGCGTGAATTGCACCGGCCAAGTCCATTTGTGACACGATCCAACCACCGAAAACATCACCACTCCAGTTGGTGTCTGCAGGCATCGCGATGGTTTGTAGGGAAAGCGTTCCTTCAGGTTTTACATGAGTTTCTGACACTTTAGCTCCTGGCGCTGACATTTATTGAGGTAGATTTAACTGCTGGTTGAGCCATTGTTGTAACTCACCAGCACGCATTGCACCACTTATTCTAGCAATTTCGTTGGTTTTATTCATCAAAACCAGTGTAGGAATACTACGAACATTAAATGCACCGCTCAATCGAGGGTTTGCTTCGGTATCAATTTTGGCAAAAACCACCTTCGGATTAGATTTTGCAACTTGTGCAAAGTGTGGCGCCATCATCTTACATGGTCCACACCATTCAGCCCATAAATCGATCAGCACAGGTAAATCACTATTGCTAATAAAATTTGCAAAGTTCTTTTCATTCAACTCGATGGGCGCCAATGGAATCAATGCTTGATGACATTGACCACATGCAGGTCCAACTTCGAGTTTTTCTTCAGGTACACGGTTTTTTGCACCACATTCAGGACACACAACGATCATTTAGCTGACTCCAACATGTTGATGTAAAAATTCTAATTGGGTTGCCATGGCTTTTTCAAACCATTGCCCATGATAAATATCAAAATGTTGCATTTCCCACTCATAATATTGCACATACGGTGCAATATTGGTCGCAGTTTCTCGGCTTGATTCGATGGGAATCAAACTATCTTCTTTGGCTGCAATAAAAAGTACTGGTATGCTAATTTTACGGACATCCAATATTGGGCGATAACGGATTAACTTAAAAAAGGCCCGAGCCGGAATTTCGCCACTCCAATAAAAATCAGGATTGACAATCGATAAATAGCCCGCATAACTATCTTCAGACTGTAAAAAACACAATCGATGTGGATGAACTACGGGTAAAGTCGTTGGACTCATCCCAACTTTAGACCCCATATAGTCCTGACTTGATAATTTTAACGCTTTGGGTAATTGCTGTAAGGGATATAATTTTGCACTTTCAGCGCCGTCGACAAATGGGACTTGTACCATCACCGCTTTAATATTTTTAAGCTCTGCCGCCAAACTGAGTACATAACCACCACTCAGCGATGTTCCCCATAATACAATGCGTCTCGAATCAATCGATTTACGCTGCTGTAAATGATCAATCATGGTCCGCCAATCTTCAAGTTGAGCTTTAAGATTCACCAACTCTCTCGGACGCCCTGTACTGCCACCCCAATAGCGATAATCAAACAACACGACAGCATAACCCGCTTGTACAAAGCGCTTGGCATATTGCACTAATTTAAATTGGCGTAATGCAGCCAAACCATGCGCCATGAGAATGACTGCAGGTTTTTCAACAGATTTTGGACGATAAAAGTCAGCAGCTATAACATCTTGTCCGCTTTTGACATACAGTGGTTCGACTGTATAGGCGTGCATACGCGCTCCATTGCGTTATTTTATGGTTGTAATCGCTTATAAAAATTTAAGAACATTCTGCTCAAGTTTGTGCTTAATGCTATCATAAAGCATAAATCTATGAATTAAATTATGGAGTGACTCAATGAGCGAAAATGTTGGTTTTGCAGGTCAAATCGGCCCAGAACATGTAGCGCAAGTGGTTGAAAAAGGCTTTAAATCGATTATCAATAACCGCCCTGACATGGAAGGTGGTCCTGAGCAACCAACCAGTGCGCAAATTGAAGAAGCTGCACGTGCAGCAGGCTTAGATTATGTCTATCAACCTGTGGTGTCTGGTCAAATTACTGAAGTCGATCTGCGTACTTTTGCCAATCACTATAACGAATTGCCAAAACCTGTGTTGATGTTCTGCCGTACGGGTAACCGCTCAAACAACTTATTCCAGTTGGCAAAACAAATGGATTTGTTGGATGACTAAACCCATCCTCAAGTATGTATTTTGCTGTATTCTGATCTGTAGCAGTATCCCGCTGAGTCACGCTCAAAACGATGTTCAGACTTTAAATACCAAAGTCAGTGTTGCAGGTCAGATGAATGCTGCCAAATTTTCACAGTTGATGCGGCAAGGTTTTAAATCTGTGATTGTGAACCGCCCTGATCAAGAGATGGGTAATGCAGTCAAGGTGAGTGAATTACGCAATATCGCGGAAAAATCCCAGATCAGTGTGATTTATCAACCTGTCAACAGCGGTAAAATTTCTCAAACAGACATTCTTGAATTCGCTAAATATTATAATGAGCTTCCAAAACCCATTCTGATGATTTGTCGTAGTGGCGCTCGTTCTAGTACGTTATTTCATCAGGCAAAATCTCAAGGTTTGTTGCATGAATAAAATTTTATTGGCAGTAATATGTGTCTTGGTTCTCACTGCGTGTAGTTCGATGCAAGTGCGCCCGACTGTGGGGACTTCGCTCTAATTTTTAAATTAAATTCCCCATAAAAAAACAGCGCCGAAGCGCTGTTTTTTTTATTATTCCCCATCAGAACAATTTAACGATGTTCCATACGGACTTTCCAAATTTGGTGCAATACCATTTTCAATATCTACATCACTGATTAAGTAGCTTAAGCCAAGACTAGTAGAACCATTTATTGATTTACCACTCACAATCGAGTTCGCAAGAATTTGAATATTTAAATATCCTGCATAAATTTTAGGATATTGAATTTTTAAATCAAAGCGTCCATTTGCATCTGTTGTATATTTATTATCAGTAGCGGGTTGATCCTCTGCATTAATAAAAGAAACAACCTGAACTGTCTGTCCTTGCTTCACAGGCTGTAATTGATCAATTTGCTTACCATCAATGTTTACTTTTGTAATTGGAGAAAAACATTGTGTTATTACATCAGGAAGATACTTATCAACCTTACCATCTGGGGGAAGATCTGTATCAAAAAAATTATAATTCCCTTTGTTATAACTTAAAGCATTAACTCCCATTACCACATCTTGATTTGGTAAAGGTTTCCCATCAACATCAGTTACATGTACAGAAATATTTTTGTAATAGTAAACACCTGATGCTGAGTCTTCAATTTTTGTTGGATTATACAAAACAGAAATAGCACCAACAGGCTTAGGAACAGTAGAGCTTACTACATCTAATTTATATGTATAAACTTGAGTTGATTGACCAAAATTAGCTTCTAGCACTAAATCATCTTTGATGAACTGCTCTGCACTATAATCTTTCACTCTTTGCGATTCACTGAAAGATAGCGTATACGTAATTTTCCCATTGCTATCTGTTTGAGTAGCATTTGGTGTGAACTTGACGCCATTTAGAGACGAATTTTTGACTTTTAATGATATAGCTTGATTAGATAAAGTAGCTCCATTAGCATCAACAGCCGTTAAAGTTACTTTTGTTTGATCCCCTCGAACATTGAGTGAAGTTTTAGTCGCATCAAACAGAACAATACTTGTAGTATCAGAACCATTGTTAGTATCAGCACCTGTGACAGAAATTGTTTGTTCTTGGCTTAATGCACCGTTATTTGTTTTAGCTATAATTTTAAAACCATTTTTAATCAAATCAGTCAATGTTGTCGACGTACTTGGAGTCGCTAATACATATACAGCATTTCCAGATTCATTAGTTTTTTGCACAGCTACACTTAAATTACTAACATTATTCGTTGAATCAACAATCATTAAAGTAATATTAGCATCTGGTACTCCCCCTTTGTTTTCATCAAGGGCTCTAACCGTAACAGTAAGTTGACCATTTGTCGCAGCCATAGACAATTTGTCTAATTCAATTTTTAATGCAGACGCAACAACAGCTTGCTCAACAGTCTCACTATCTTCAATTTTATCAGTATCAGCAGCATTGTTATCATAATAACCACCGCCACCACAGCTAGCCAATAGAACCGCTAAAGCCACAGCCGAAAATTTCAAACTAATTTCTTTCTTTTTCATTGAGTTATTCCCCAAATCCCTCTAAAACTACGAGTTAATCAAATACATAATTAATATTGTCAGATATGTAACCATAGTTACTGCTTTATGTAAATAAAAGCATGATAAATGTTTTGTTCGTGTTAGCCTGAATTTATTTATTACCTGAAGTAGCTCACAAATGTACGACCTCATTATTATTGGTGCAGGCACCGCAGGCATTAGCGCCTATAAAGAAGCGATTAAAAAAACACAAAATCTTCTTATCATTAATGATGGGCCTTGGGATACTACCTGTGCACGCGTAGGTTGTATGCCCAGTAAAATACTTATCTCTACTGCCAACCGTATGTACGAAATAGGACATTCAGATAATTTAGGACTAGATGTCAAAAGTGAAATTGATACCTCTAGCGTCATGCAACATGTTCAAACCTTACGTAATCGTTTTACACGAGCCACGTTAAAAGATGTTGAAAATTGGCCAAGCCAACATAAAATTTCAGGTAAAGCTGAATTTATTGATTCAAATACAATTCAAGTAAATAACCAAACATATCAAGCCAAGTCATTTATCCTTGCAGTAGGTACTACTCCTGCTATAGATACTGAACAAAAACAAATATTAGGCGACAAATTAATTACATCCGATCAAATATTCGAATTAGAACAACTCCCTAAATCTGTCGCAGTTATTGGAAGTGGCGTGATCGCTTTGGAATTAGCTCAGGCTTTAACACGGCTTAATATAAACACAACCGTTTTTGCACGTAGTCGAAAAATTGGCTCATTGACTAGCCCCATATTACAAAAGCTCGCACAGGAAGAGTTAAGTAAAGAATTAAAGCTAAAGTTTGAAATTTTACCTGAACATTACTCTCTTGAAGGCAATCTAGTTCATTTAACCTATACTGAAGAAAACGTACAAAAGTCGCTACAAGTTGACTATGTTTTAGCTGCAACTGGCAGACGTACATTATTAAATACCTTAGGTTTAGAACGTATAAGTGCAGAATTTAAAGATATTAAAAATTTACCGATCAATCCGGATACAAAGCAACTAGCTGATTATCCAATTTTTATAGTCGGTGATGCACATACCAATACCCCTATCCAACACGAAGCAGCTCATGAAGGTAAATTTACAGTACAAAACTGTTTAAACTTTCCACAAATTAAATCCATCAAGACGTTAACCCCACTAGGCATCTTATTTTCTACACCACAAATGGCAACTATTGGTCAAAGCTATAAGCAACTACAAGATAAAAACACAGAATTCGTCATTGGTTTCGTTTCTTACGAAAAACAAGGTCGTGCGATTGTTGCTGCTAAAAATAAAGGGGCTGCCGAAGTATATGTGGATACAATTAACCATACACTATTAGGAGCTGAGCTATTCTGTGCAGAAGCTGAACATTTAGCACATTTGCTAGCTTGGATGATTTCAGAAGAACTAAGCATACATGAAATTTTGGATAAACCTTTCTATCATCCAACTTTAGAAGAAGGGTTAAGAACAGCACTGAAACATGCGAGACGACAGCTCAATCAAGCTTAGTCTATAAATGTCTCAGGGAGTATAGTAACCACTCATATTCCCTGCAGAAAACCCTGCGATAAAAGCATATTCGATATAAAATTGAGTCAGATTCAATCCATATAAAACCAAACAAACCACTACAAAGACCACCAATGCTGACATCACACGCGCAGCTTTATGTTCTGCCTGATTATATTTTGATGTTTGAATTACCACATTTTTCAATTTATTTCGATTGATATAAAACTGCTTAAAAATAGGCAATCGAATAATCAAAATATGCATCAGCACAATACCTATAAACCAATGCAAACCTGCAACCCAATAATTAAATAACAAATGCTGTGGATACATGACCACACCGATCAGAATCAGCGATAAGACTAAATTTAACAGTAAGTAGTTCGGATAAAATTTTCTGTACATCAAGAGTTTATAATTATTTTATGAATGATTTCAGACTATATCTTTTTCCCAAGCATAAAAAAAGCCCCCTGCTATTTGCAGAGGGCTTTTGGAATAATGAGCTGGCGATGACTTACTCTCACATGGGTAACCCCACACTACCATCAGCGCTAAGAGGTTTCACTTCTGAGTTCGGGAAGGGATCAGGTGGTTCACTCTTGCTATTGTCGCCAGCACAACTGTTATGGATACTTGCTTAGTCTAATCTCAGAGCAGTGCTCTTCGTGCTAAGTTTTCTACCAAATGAGTTATTAACAGAAGTACTTGAGTTAATTTAAGGTGTTCATTTTATCTAGCTTTTCAACTAAATCAAGTTGCTTTGATTATAAGTGAATCAATTGATGCTATATATACAACTGTTTGGGTGTTGTATAGTCAAGCCTCACGAGCAATTAGTATTGGTCAGCTTCATGCGT